>CAZZIT010000100.1:0-5602 GCA_964654365.1 uncultured archaeon | reverse complement strand
AGTCAGATAAGCGAGACTGCCCTTACAGAGACTCGATATTCATAAGGTCCGACGGCTTCGTCTCTCCTTGCATGCCATTCGCCTACACTCATGAGGAGTTCGTGAACAGGAGATACAACAGAGTTCGAGAGTTCGTATTGGGACATTTAAATGAGGGGATCGACGAAGTTGTCAAGAGGAAAGATCAATTCGAAGAGCTGCGCAAAAATATGGACTTTCCTTGGTGCGGAGACTGCGGACACACGGCAGGATGTTGGTATCTCGAAAACGGAATGGACTGCTATGGAAACATTCCTTCCTGCTCCCAGTGCCTTTACAGCACTGGCATCGCAAAATGTATGATTTAGAAAAATCGAAAAAGTTTTTAAAAACTCGCCAGAGATATTTGCATGCCCTTAACCCCGATGGAAGTATACAAACTTCTACCAAAAACAAATTGCAAGAAATGCGGGGAGCAAACTTGCATGAGCTTCGCCTTCAAGCTCATAAACCGGGAAAAGAAACTCGAAGACTGCAAACCTCTATTTGAGGATAAAAAATACGAGGTCCAACTCAAAAAGCTCCAAGAAATGGTAAAGCCTCTTGCAGAAGCAACTGAAACAGGGCTAATCGTGAAAAGTGAGAAGTGCAATGGATGCGGTAACTGCATAGTCGTCTGCCCCGTTCACGTTGAGAAGGACCCGCATGGTGCTGGAATTGGAAGGGGACCAACGATAACCGACCCGATTTACAGGATAGAGAACGGAAAGCTCGTAATACTCAACATGCACGCATGCAGGAGGTATGGAAGGAACAGAATTCTCTGTGTGGTTTGCAGGGAAAATTGCCCAACAGATGCGATAAGCTTTTTGGAGGGGTGAAGATGATCTGCACAGCCTGCTCCTGTCTTTGCGACGACGTCGAAATCGTGGACGGAAAGGTATTGAACGCATGCGAGAGGGGGTACAGGCACATCTCCAGGTATAGGGAAAGCAGAGCAAAACCGATGGTTGAAGGAAAGGAAGTCGACGTGGACAGTGCGATAGAGGCAGCAGTCGAACTGCTAAAGTCCGCTAAGAGTCCAGCGATCTACGGGCTCGACACTTCCACGGTTGAGGCGCAAAAAATCGCTGTGGAGATTGCGAAAAAGCTTAACTGCTACATCGACGACAACTCCTCCTTCTGTCTCGGAGAGTTCGTTGAGGCGATATTGAAGAAGGAAATTCCAAGTTCAACTCTCGATGATGTCAGGGACAGGGCTTACGTCGTCATCTACTGGGGAACGAATCCCTATCACAGCCTTCCTAGGCACATGTCACGCTACGCGTATTACCCGAGGGGCGCAAAGAGGCAAAGGGGATACGATGAGGATCGCTACCTTGTGGTGATCGATGTCAGAAGGAGCGAAGCGGCAAAACTCGCAAAAAAGAACGCGAAGTTCATTCAGGTCGATAGTGACTTAGAGCTTGTGGATTCCTTCATGAGGGCTTTAGAGGGAAAAGCCGGGAAATACGAGGTTGCAAGCATCCTCAGGGAGATGAAAAAGGCAGACTTCAACGTGATCTTTGGCGGTCTGGGGCTCAAATACGGATTAAGGGGAAACTTCAGGGCCTTCTGTGAGCTTTTGAGGAATATCAACAAGTTCGCGCCGCTCTACTTTATTCCTTCTGGCTTCCATGCAAACATGAGGGGTTTTAACGAGACTCTTTTTGAAGCGGTAAATGCTGTGAACAGCTACAGCTTCTCTTCTGCAGCTTCTTCACCTGAATTCGCGTTCACCGAGCTTCTGAAAAGGGAAAGAATCGACACCGCTCTGATCGTCGGAACGGATCCGATCTCCTCTTTGCCCCTCGAAGCCTCAGGCAAGCTTCCGAAGTTGAAGAAGATCTTAGTCGATCCCAGAAATACGCTAACCTCGAAAATTGCCGAAGTCGTCATCCCCTCAGCCTTTTCAGGAATCGAAAGCGGGGGAGAGATGGTTAGAAGTGATGGCGTAAGGGTTAAGCTAAAGCCCATTGCCAAAGCGGAGGTCGATGATGTTTATGTGCTGAAAAGAATTCTGGAGGGATTGTGATGATGCGTTTAACGAGGCTAATGAGGTTCGAAGCAAAGATTGTGGTTGCAAGGGTTTCGGAGGAGACCAGAAAGGCCACAATTTACCTGAATCCTGAATTTGCAAAGAGGTGCGGCATAAAGGAAGGAGACGTTGTAACGGTTTCAAGAGCCGGTAGGGAGCTCAAGTTCAGGGTAAAACTTCTCGAAACGGCTCCAGAAAACGGCGGAATTATTCCGAATTCGATATTCTCGAACTTCTTGGCCGACTTCGATGGCTTTAAGAGCTTCAGGGCAGATATAGAGCTGAGCGAGGGTGATGAGAGCACAGAAGAAGATGTGATTAGCATTATCATGCAAAAGAAGTGATCCCCAGCCTTAAAATAAAAAATGGGCAATGATAAACGCTTCAGCGTGCAAAAAGATTTATTTATTCATGCTAAATTGCAGATATGGACGCTACTCTTGACTTATTTTTCCCTTTGTTCGATAAAGAGCAAGATAACGATCGCTGGGCCCTCGATGGCGTTAGGGAGTATCACAAAATGCTAATAGAAAAGCTTGAAGAAGCCTACAGGATTGCAGAGACTGCCAGGGCTAAAGGTCTTGATCCCGAGCCAAGGGTTGAGATTCTACTCGCAAAAGACATGGCTGAAAGGGTTGAGAAGCTGATAGGCCTTAACGGGGTTGCCAAGAGGATAAGGGAGCTTGAGGAGGAGGGTCTTGAAAGGGACAAGATATGCTTCAGGATCGCCGACGAGATAATAGAGGGAAAGTTCGGTAAAATGGATGTTCTGCAAGCAATAGACAAATCTGTCCGAACTGCAGTCGCAATAATGACCGAAGGTGTTGTTGCAGCTCCAATAGAGGGCATTGCAAAGGTTTCAACCGACAAAAACGCCGATGGAAGCACTTTTTTGAAAGTATACTACGCTGGCCCGATTAGAAGTGCTGGTGGGACTGCGCAGGTTATTTCAGTTCTGATTGCGGATTACGTGAGAAGAAAACTCGGATTGGGGAAGTACCTCCCGACGGAGGAGGAGATTCTCAGGTACTGCGAGGAGATACAGCTATACAAAAGGGTTGCAAACCTGCAGTATTTGCCAACAGACGAAGAAATAAGGCTGATCGTTTCAAACTGTCCAGTTTGCATCGACGGAGAACCGACTGAAGAGGCAGAGGTATCGGGATACAGAAATCTGCCTAGGGTTGAGACAAACAGAGTAAGGGGAGGAATGGCACTTATAATTGCCGAAGGGATAGCCCTGAAAGCTCCAAAGCTGAAGAAGATGGTGGATTCGCTGAAAATAGATGGCTGGGAATGGCTTGAGAGGCTGATAAAAAAGGACTCCGAGGAAGAGGTAGACGTAAAGCCCAAGAGCAAGTACCTATCAGATCTTGTTGCGGGAAGGCCTGTACTTTGTCATCCATCCAAAAAAGGTGGCTTTAGACTGAGGTATGGAAGGGCTAGAAATTCTGGACTCGCGACTGTTGGGATAAACCCGGCAACGATGGCCCTGATTGATTTCATCGCCGTAGGGACCCAGCTGAAAATTGAAAGGCCTGGAAAGGCTGGAAGTGTAGTTCCTGTAACAACAATCGAGGGGCCGACTGTGAGACTGAAGAACGGAGATGTTGTGAGAATTAACAGCGTTAAGGAGGCTTTCGAGCTGAAAAACGACGTTGAGAAGATCCTCGATCTGGGGGAGATTCTGATAAACTACGGGGACTTTCTGGAGAACAACCACCCGTTGATGCCAGCCCCCTACACAAGAGAATGGTGGGCTCTCGAAACCGGAATAAAGGATACGCATATCGACGAGGAGACCGCTCTCAAGCTCTCGGACGAGCTTGGAGTACCATTGCATCCCGACTTCACGTATTTATGGCACGACATAAGCATCGAGGACTTCTGCTACCTTCGCGACTATATCAGTGCCAAGGGAAAGATAGAGGGTCAGAAAAAGAGCTGTCTACTTCTACCCTTCGATGGAAGGGTAAAGGAAATCCTCGAGAACCTTCTCGTGGAGCACAAGGTCAGGGAAGGTATCGTGATCGAGAAATGGAAGGCACTCGTCAGATGCCTCGGACTCGACTTCAAACTCAGAAAAATCGGAGAAGTTAAGGGAGAAAGCATTTTGGAAGTAATAAAGAACGTTTCAGGTATCACTGTAAGGCCAAAGGCCCTTACGAGAATCGGGGCAAGGATGGGCAGGCCTGAAAAGTCCAAGGAAAGAAAAATGAGCCCTCCACCGCATTTGCTATTTCCTGTGAGCTTTGCGGGAGGAAAAAGGAGGGATGTGAAGAGTGCGCTTGAGCACAGAAATGGCTATAATTCTGCAAAGGGACAGATAGAGGTCGAAATTGCAGTGAGAAGGTGCAAGCTCTGCGGCAAGGAGACATTCTGGCTTAAATGCGAGTGCAGCGGAGAAACGGAGCAGATTTACTACTGCCCGAGATGCAGGATCAAGGACACTTCGGAGCTCTGCAAGAGATGCGGAGGGGAAGCAAGAGGTTACATGAAGCGTGCCGTTGATATAAGGGCTCTATATGAAATGGCTATCCAGAATATTGGAGAAACTGATGACATTGAGGCCGTAAAGGGCGTAATCGGGCTTACTTCGAAGAACAAGGTTCCTGAAAGGATCGAGAAGGGGATTCTCAGGGCCAAACACGGTGTCTACGTCTTTAAAGACGGCACGATCAGATACGACATGACAGATCTCCCACTCACTCACTTCAAGCCGAAGGAAATCGGAGTGAGCGTGGAAAAGCTCAGAGTGCTTGGATACACGAGGGACTACATGGGCAGGGAGCTTAAGGCTGAAGACCAGATCTTGGAGCTGAAGCCCCAGGACATCGTAATATCAAAGGACTGCGCCGAGTATTTGGTTAAAGTGGCAAGGTTCATCGATGATCTTCTCGTGAAATTCTACAAAATGGAGCCCTTCTACAAGGCTGAAAAACCTGAGGATTTAATAGGACAGCTCGTGATCGCCTTAGCTCCGCATACCTCTGCTGGGGTCCTTGGAAGAATCGTGGGATTCGCAGACATTCTCGGATGTTATGCGCATCCCTACTTCCACGCTGCGAAGCGCAGGAACTGCGATGGCGATGAAGACTGCGTTATGCTCCTTCTCGACGGCCTCCTGAACTTTTCAAAGCACTTTTTGCCGGCGAAGCGTGGGGGACAGATGGATGCTCCGCTGGTGCTGACGGTGATAGTGGACCCGAGAGAGGTGGATAAGGAAGTCCACAACATGGACATAGTTGCAAATTATCCCTTGGAGTTTTACAGGGCTACCCTCGAATTTGCGAATCCCAAGGTGTGCGAGGATTTAATAGAAAAGGTGAAGGATCGCCTAAGCCTCGAAACAAGGTTTTGCATGCTGAATTTCACCCACGATACCGATATAACTCTCGGTGTAAAGGAAAGCGCTTACAAAAGGCTAAAGACGATGGAGGAAAAGGTTGAGAAGCAGATGGAGGTTGCAAGGAAGATCTCTGCAGTTGACGAACACGATGTGGCGGAGAGAATAATAACGATCCACTTCTTGCCAGACATCATTGG
>CAZZIT010000099.1:0-3920 GCA_964654365.1 uncultured archaeon | reverse complement strand
GGTTGGAATTCTGGTTTCAACCAAGCCAGGGCAAAAAAGGCTTAATTTGGCTTTTTCGCTCAAAAAATTGGCCTTGGAAAGAGGAATGAAAGCGTTGATTGTCTATATCAACGAAATAACCCCGGAGAAACTGATGAATCTTCCCTTTGATTTCTACGTGAACACCGGCTGTCCGAGGATTAGCTACGACGACTACAAAAAATTCGAGAGGCCCATAATAACGCCGCAGGAGTTTGAGTATCTGCTAAACCGTAGAGAAGAGATCGGGCTTGACGAAATAGAGTGAATCAACGGATATGCGAGGGTTTATTACACCACACGACTAAGGATTTCGATGAATGTGATCGAACTGATCGACGTTCATAAAATTTACAGAACCGAATTCTATGAAGTTCACGCAATTAACGGGATTTCAATGGAGATCGAAAGAGGAGAATTCGTGGCCATAATGGGACCCTCGGGCAGCGGAAAGAGTACACTGTTGCATCTCATCGGTTGCCTCGACAAACCAACGAAAGGGGAAGTTTTTATCAACGGAACAGAAATTTCTAAACTTGGCGATGGTGAGCTTACAAGGCTGAGAAGGGACAGCATAGGCTTCATATTTCAGCAGTACAACCTGATTCCAACGCTCACAGCGCTTGAAAACGTGGAGCTTCCGATGATCTTCAAGGGAATCCCAAAGGAGGAGAGAAGAAAGAGGGCGATGGATCTGCTCAGGCAGGTTGGGCTCGAGGAGATCGCTGAGAGAAAGCCAAACGAGATGAGCGGTGGACAGCAGCAGAGGGTGGCGATTGCAAGGGCATTGGCAAATTCTCCGACCATTCTTCTATGCGACGAGCCCACAGGCAACTTGGACAGCAAAACCGGGAGGCAGGTTATGGGCTTAATCAGAAAAATGAATGAGGAGCGCGGTGTCACCGTTGTTCTCGTTACCCATGACTTCTCCCTTGCCGATTATGCTGACAGAATAATCAAGCTCAGAGATGGAAAGATTGAGGAAATACAGGATAGAAAAAGTGCAAATGAGGAGAAAATTTAAAAAATTTTTACTTCTTTGGAGGCCAGTTCTTCTCCATCCAACCTTTAATCCTTCCGGAGTCAATTGGACCCACAAGAACTTTCCAGCCGGTTTCATCTTCAATTGAACCCTGAAGCCTTGCAGCAAGCCCTGGGATGACGAGATATCTGTGATTCACCTTCTCCGCAACCTTTGTTTGCTCGATAATCTCCTTGACCTTCGCTGCTGTGAGCTTTCCTCCAGCGACGCTTGCCTCAACGCCAATGCCCTCAGTGTTCACGACGAGCAACCATCCCTTGATCTTCGCACTGTTCAGATCGTTCTCCACTGTATAGTACGTCAAAGCAAAGTTCGTTGTCAGGAATACTGGATCCTCGGGACCTGGGCTGTTTATCTCCTTCAGACCTGCAGCAACCTGCACTGGCGTCCTCGGATCTGTGTATATGTTGAACCTAAGCGTCAGCGTTGGCATGACGACGTGCTGGTCGATGCTGTGGAATATCATGGCATCTCCGTACTTCACGATGAACATTCCTGCGATCACGGCTTCCCAGTAAGATTTCGTTACTTCATCTCCCTCGATCAGCCATGCGGAGATCGGGGTTATCAGAATCGGGTATGCAATGTCTTTGTCCCCATCGAGTATCGCTTTCCTACGAAGCTGAATCACCCTCTCAAAAGTTCCCTGAAGCCCCTCGCCAAGTGGTTCGGTGACGGGATCGAGGACGATTTCCTTTATTCCCGCAGACTTGAAGGTTACTGCGATGCTCTTGAGAACGTTCAGGTCCTTTGCCCTTATCGCAACTGGAACCTTGTAGTCAAGGGCGAGCTTCATGAACTCCTTCCAGTTTCCTTCGGTCGCTGCGTAGATCAGAGGTCTCTGGTTAGCGAGTTCCTCAAGCGCAGCCTTCATGCATTCCGGATTGAGTGAAATGAGAACCATTGGCTTTCCGTAGCTCGCAACCTTCTTGGCAACTTCTCTGAACCTCTTGGGATCGTTTGATGTGCATCTCACGGCGAAGCCGTCGAGGTTCAAATACTTGCCAACGTAGAACTTCTTGTAGTCCACAACCCGTTTGCATCTCTCTTCGATCTTCTTATCGTCAAGGGTATCCCAGACGTCGAAGAAGAAGGCTGTTGGGTTGAAGAACGTCAGCTCGTGCCTGTGGAGCACCTCCTCGCCACCAATCTTAATGGCCTTGTCGCCAACGCCCACGATGACTTCGGCGATCTCTGGAGAGGTTAGCTCAACAAGCTTTTCCAGTTTTTCCTTTACCTTCGGATCCTTTTCTGCATCCCTCACAAGGGGTTTGCAGTCGTAAACCTTTGCCGAGCGGTCAAGGATGTGGGAGGCAAAGCTCATGCAGGTATCGTAGCCGCACTCCTTGCAGTTTGTTCTTGGCAGGAAGTTGTAAACTTCAAGCGGACTCTTTACCTTCATTCTCACACCTCCGCGGTGATCCACTTTCCTGCGTCTGCAATTCCACCCTTCGTCTTTCCTCCGAGAGTGTTGAAGATTTCCTTAAGCACAGCAACTGCCAATGGATGCATCATCATGAAAACATCCACGCCTGCGAGTGAGAGCGTGAGTCCAGTTATGATCTCCCAGATCGGGCCTCTCAGCTCTCTCGGACCCCAAGGTGTATCGCCCTCCAACGGGGAATCAGTCATCCAGGCTTCTCTTGCACCCCATGCGTTGGTCGTTCCGCTTGAGATCGGGAAGTTGAGATCTGTGTCCCCTTTCAGGCCGCTTATTCTTATTCTCTCCATGTTCGTGAATGCATAGTCCAAGCCATATCCCAAGGCCGCGGTAGTTGGATCCATTACGATGCTGTTCCTCGGCATCTGGGCTCTTTTCAGCAGATATCTGTTCAGGGTCTTCTGGTTGTTTATATCCATCTGTGTCCAGCTCAAAACGACGTGTCCATACTTCTTCGCAGCATTGCAAATTCTTTCCCAGTCCATATCCAGCGTTGCGCTTGCAAGCATTACTCTCTCGCCCTCGCAAACCTCTGCGGCTTTTTCGAGAACCTCGGGATCCTTGTCCTTGTTGCCGCTGCCGCCTATGATGATTGGGCACTTGACCGCCTGAAGAACATCTTCAACCACCTTTACAGCTTCGCTTGCTGGCGTGTTCTCAAGCAAAGGATCTGTGCTCACAAGGTGGATTGTAACCATGTCAGCTCCGAACTTCTTCACGCACTTCTTAGCCCACTCGGGCGGGCTGCCGACAACGTCTTCGTAGTGTACCTTCACAGCTTTTGCAAGCGATGGCGGGCGATCGAAGACATCTATTGCTATTGCAGGAAGGTTGGGTTGCGGTTTATCGAAGATGTAGAATGCAAGGCTTTTCTCGCCGCCAAGTTTTACTACATAGTCTCTTGTACCTCCATCTGCCCTTGTAGCACCCAGAACGACCTCCTCGATGTAGCCAGGATATTCAACCTTTGTAGGCTCAAACTTCGCCTCGATCAGCTTCTCAGGAAGCTTCAGCTCAGGAAGAGCTGGCACTACGGGCTGCGGTGCTGCTGGAACTGCTGCTGGCGCCATGGGGGCGACTTGGAATGGTACCGGGACTCCAAGCATTGTGGAAATTCTCTGCAAATATCCCAAGGCCATGTTTGTGTGATAGAAGAAGTTTCTAAACTCGTTTAACAGAGTGTAAAGGGCTGTGAGGGACGAAAGATCCACTCCGCTGCCGCCTTCGATCTCTATTTCGAGATCTCCCTCTATCTTGACGTCCTCCAGCCTTTCAACGTTGTAGCTCTTCAACAACTCCAAAAGATCCTCAAGCTTGTATTTTGCCAATTTCTCACCCCTTTAAAAACAACTCTGCAACCTTACTCATTCTCCTATAAACTTCAGATTTCTCATCAAGATTCACGATCGGAATGCCCTT
>CAZZIT010000098.1:0-4995 GCA_964654365.1 uncultured archaeon | reverse complement strand
AAGCGATCCAATAATCTGTCAAGATAGGCTCCCTTTGCCGAAGTCTTGCCACTTATCCTTGCCAGATCACCGTCGAGGCAGTCAAGAATCTGCGATATAAAAATTAAAACTACTGATAAAATCAAGTTATAAAAAACTGCTATCGCAGAGGATAACCCAACGATAAAAGCTACCATCGTTACAAAATTTGGAGAAATTCGGGTTTTGCTCAATTTTCTCGCCAAAGGCACCGAAATCCTCCTGTAGACGAGATTTGTCAAAATATACTCCCAGTTTATGTTTATCACCTCCAGGCAGAAAATTTTAAATATTGGGGAATTTAAGTTTTTCTATGCAGGCTGTAATTCTTGCAGCTGGCATGGGCAGCAGATTGGGGCATTATACAACCGAAAACCCAAAGTGTATGCTCAGAGTTAACAGAAAGACAATAATAGAGCATGCTATTGAAGTTTTATCAACCAGAGGAGTTAAAAAATTCGTTGTCGTTACTGGCTACAAGGGCAGAAAGCTCAGGGAGTTTTTGGAAAGAAAATTCGATTTAGAGTTTACCTTTATCCACAATCACGTCTATCGCGAAACGAACAACATATACAGCTTTTATCTAGGGATAAAAGATGTCTCCGATGACATCTATCTCCTGAATTCGGACGTATTTTTCCATCCCGGTATCTTCGAAAGTCTGCATCTTTCCGCTGGCGATTTCCTGCTTGTGGTTGACGATTACAAGCAACTGGGTGAGGAGGAGATGAAGGTTATCACCGAAGGATCGAGAATTTTGAAAATCAGCAAGAGAATCCCGCCGGAGAGAGCCCATGGGGAATACATTGGAATTGCGAAAATCCGCAGGAATGTTGTTGAAGTGTTGAAAGATTTTACGGAAGAAGTAATGGAAGAAAAAGGTGCTGGAGTTTTTTACGAAAATGCATTCCAGAGAATGATAGACTCAGGCTACGAAATTCACTACGTCTCTACCAATGGGCTGCCATGGGTGGAAGTTGACTTTCCGCACGAAATATCGATCGCAGAGAGGATACACAGAAATTTCGCCCAATATTAGTGCGAATCTAAAAAAAATTAGAGAGACTTAATAATTCCCTCTCCCTTTACGTTCACATCTCCCACCCAGCCCTTCTCCGTCTTTCTGAAGCTTGGAAGAAGATCAAAGCTACCCTTTATTCTTATCTCGCCGCCGCGCATGTCTCCACCGACGAAGCCGCAGGAGCCGTGGATTTCGATAACTCCAGCACGCATTTCAGTGCCTACGAAGTCACCAGCATTGCCTTTAATTATTATCTCGCCTCCGTTCATCTTTTCCCCGATGTAGTTCCCAGCATTTCCCTCGATTATGATCTTTCCAGCAGTCATTCCGACTGCGTCACCATAATAAGCGCAGCCAACGAGGTTTGCAGCGTTGCCCTTTACGATTATCTCCCCACCAGCCATCTCTATGCCCAGCCAGTCGTCCGCATTACCTTCGATCACTATTCTGCCCCCCTTCATAAAAGCCCCGCAGTTTGCCCCTACGCTGCCCTTCACGACTATTTCTCCATCAACCATCCTTGCACCGATCCACTTCACCCTGCTGAAGTCACCTTCGAGAACGAGCTTTTTCTCCTCACCAATCTTCTCAACTTCGAAAAGCTCACCAAGCTCGACAACGCGATTGCCGTAGTAAACCCTGAACTTCTTCACATCTTCCAGGCTCTTCGTTGCAAGCTCGGGCGTCAGTTCAGCCTCGATGCAAACTTCAAAATATTTTTTAGGCTTTATAACTATCATCAGACCACCTCCAGTCTTTCTGGTCTCTTTATCCACCTCTCCTCAACTCCGTAGTTTCTTAGTTGCACGCTGTAGTACTGGAAGTAATCCTTAATATCACCCATAACTGCCTCCATGTCCACTCTCTTTCTCGCATCAACCCAGAATGTTCTGCCAAATACCTCTTTCACGATCTCTCCATTCCTCGAAATGATCTCCCCTGCTTTTATCGTGTATTCTGCAGACTTAAAAGCCTTGTAAACCTTTTCAAAATCCTTTGAAGTGTCCGTTTCTAAAGGATTCAGGTTGTATATTGCAATGTCCGCATCAGCCCCTATGCCGAGATGCCCCTTGTTTTCCAGCCCGAGAATCTTCGCTGGAAGGCTTCTGGTCATGTTTATGACTTCGTAAAGCGTCTTTTCCACATCAATGCTCGCCAGTCCCGTAGTCTTCTGCACGTAGGCATTAACCCTGCTCAGTTCCCCTTCCCTCATCTTCCTGCTCATCAGCATCGCCATGACATACGGATATTCCGTAAACGGTCCGCCGTTTGGATAATCTGTTGTTAGGGCAACTTTATTGCTGTCCACGAGCAGGCCAAGCTCAAGGCCGATTGCCCACTGCAAAGCGTGAACGGGATTGTTTGGCAGGTAAACCAGAGGAACTATTCCTGCGCCTGTCTCGACTTCTGTGTCCTTGTTGCTCCATCTCGCACCTGTTAGCTTGTGCAGCGTGAACTGGAATGGGGCATCTCCTGTCATCGCTGTTGCGTGCCCAAAAATGGGCTGCCCCATGTCGATGGTGACGTTGTCCATCGAGTTAACAACCTTGGCGATCTCAGCAGCACCGCTTGCAGCGTCTCTCCAGCTGCTCCCAGCGTACGCATTGAACTGCACGTGCGTAACGTGGAGAATCTGCCTCTTGCTGTTGCTGAACCCCTTAGCAAGCTTTATCGATTCGATAGTTGTTTGGAAATTACCGGGAACTCCAAGATTGTTGCAGTGCAGATGCACAGAATGCGGCAAGCCGAGTTCTTCGTTCGCCTTAATCAGCATCGTTATTATCTCCCTTGGAGTAACATTGAATCCCGGAACTTGGTCATCGAGGCTTTTAACGTTCCCACCGTACATCCAGGCCTCAACACCGCCAGGATTGACGACCTTTACACCAAATCCCTTACTTCTCTCGATTGCCCATGCAATGAGGGCTTTCAGCTTCTCCAAGTTCTTCTCCTCGATGCATTTGAACACGAGATGCCAGTTGCCGAAAACTGGCAAAGCAGCCTTGTCGATCATTGGAATTGCATCAAGCTCTTCGTGAGTGTGCAAAGCTCCAATCGGGGGCTGGGCTGCCTCAAAGCTGGTGGTATATCCCATCTTAGCGTATTCGTATCCGATCGCAGGGGCTGTCAGGAGTACCCTACCCACCGTTGCCCTGAATTTCCCTGCAATGTTCCTTACAACCCTCATCTCCTCGGGCCTCATCGTTCTGCCAGTGTTGATCTTGCTTCCGGCAATGTGGGCGTGCATGTCCACTCCTCCAGCCACCACGAGCTTCCCGCTCGCATCGATTACCTTGCACTCTTCCTTCTTAACTTCCCTCTCGGGCACAATTTTTCCGTTTTTGACAAATATGTCCATTTTCTCCGCTTTGATCTTGTTCTTGGGATCGATAACAATTCCGTTCTTTATCCAGAGCATAATCTCACCCCTTAAGCTTCTCAACCCTCTTTAGAATTTCCTCAAGAATCCTCTCGTCAGTCCAGTAGCTGGTTTCAAGGATCTTTTTCACTCTGAGCGGAATGCCGTCCATTCTGTAGGCCGTCCCTTCCGCCTCGATACCGTAGACCGCAGAGGGGATTACGACTTTGGCCAGCAAGGTGGTCATGTTCGGGAATGGATCGATCTGAATCACGGGAATCTGCTTGAGGTGCTTGACTGCAGCTGCGGGGAAATGAGCTGCGGGATCTGAAGCAACTATAAGTGCAGCATCACAGTCCTTTCTCTTGAGAACTTCAACTGCCGAGAATTCTGCTGGGGAGAATCTTGGGTAACCTCTGCTGAAATCTATTGCATACTGGTACCCCACCTCCCAGGCAGGAACCTCTCCTGCGCCTACGACGTTGTAATGGCCCCTCATAGGCCAGATTACCCAGCGAGTTGTTCTGTTAAGAAGCTGGATCAGCTTTATTGCATTCTCAACATTTCTGTCCCTCCCTCTTGATTGTGTAACGCCCAGTCCGTAGAAGATCGCACCGTACTTTGCATTTTTCATCATTTCAGCAAGCTGCAAGAGCTTTTCTTTTGGCACACCGCCAACTTCACTCGGCAAAACATCTGCATTTCCGCTTAATATTGCCCTCAATGCCGAAATAACCGCGTAATCGTATCCAGGTTTTACTTGGACAAAAAGATCCGCCATTTTTGCTGTCTTCGTTGGCCGGACGTCAACCACGATAACTTTTCTCTGCTTTCTATCCTTAATGAGAAGTCCCTTCGCCGAAATGCTGTATCTCATGCCATGTCTCGGATGCGCCTCAGCAGGGTTCGCACCCCAGAAAATAACAAGGTCAGCCCGATTTTTAACGGAGCCAAGCGTCGCACCGGGCAAGCCCTCCTCTATAACAGCCAATGTGCCCGGAGCGTGACAAACGCTCGCGCACTGGTCGTAAACGCCGCGAAGCTTTTCGGCAATTATAACCCCGAGCCTTATTGCCTCGTTTGCAGTTGAGGCCCAGCCATATAGCAGAGGTTTCTTGGCGTTTGCAAGGATCTCTGCGGCTTTTTCAATTGCGGTCTCATAGCTAACTTCCTTTCCATCTACCATTGGGGCCTTTATTCTCTCCTTTTCCGAGAACTTCGCACTTCCAAGTCTGCAGAACTTCTTGACCTTTTTCTTCTCAGCATCAAATTCCCCATCATCGCAAACGCTTCCGCAGAAGGTGCATACTACATCTTCCATTTATATCGCCTCCAGCAGTTCCTTAACAGTTTTAACCTTCTCCTCGGTCTTCTCAACCTTAGCCTTTACACCCTTGAACTGCGGCATTCCCGTGCCGTCCGTTGACGGATCGATGACAGCGTTAGCATAGGGACCCATGGGAATAAAAGCCAGTCCCTTGGGGACCTCGCCTTTCCTGGCAAAAACTACTACGCTTCCGAATTCCGTTGTTACCCTGACTCTGTCCCCTTCCTTTAGTTCGAGTGATTTGAAGTCCCCCTCACTGAGCTCGATATA
>CAZZIT010000097.1:0-1661 GCA_964654365.1 uncultured archaeon | reverse complement strand
GGCCAGCGGCATTTTCCTTGTATGAATCTCGAGGATCTCCTTCCTACCTTCTCTGTCTGGAACTCCTATCTCTATTTCCCTGTCAAACCTTCCTGGCCTGCGCAGGGCTGGATCAATTGCATCTGGTCTGTTCGTTGCTGCGATCACGATCACTTGTCCCCTTGACTCGAGCCCGTCCATTAACGCCAAAAGCTGAGCAACAACTCTTCTTTCAACCTCTCCAGTCACCTCTTCCCTCTTCGGTGCAATTGAGTCTATCTCATCGATGAATATAATGCTCGGAGCATTCTGCTTTGCCTCTTCAAAGATCTCCCTGAGCCTCTGCTCGCTCTCTCCGTAGAACTTGCTCATTATCTCGGGACCGCTGATGCTTATGAAATGCGCGTCAACCTCGTTTGCCACGGCCTTCGCAATAAGCGTTTTTCCAGTTCCCGGAGGGCCATGGAGAAGAACTCCCTTGGGCGGCTCAATGCCAAGGCGCTGGAAAAGTTCTGGATGCTTCAACGGAAGCTCTATCATTTCTCTGACCAGCCTCAGCTCTCTTTTCAGACCTCCGATGTCCTCGTATGTAACGTTTGGAACAGCCCTCTTGACTTCCTCTGCGGGCTTTTCTTTGAGCTCTATCTCTGTTCCTCTGCCGACAACCACGACACCTGAGGGCCTTGTGGCGATTATTACGAACGTTAAGGTGTAGCCGAAGATTTCAACCCTGACTTTTTGCCCCCTGACAACTGGCCTCCCCTCGAGAAGCCTTAAAAGGTAGCCTTCACCGCCAGTAATTCTGACGGGCTCCGTTGGAGCTAATGTTATTTTCTCTGCAGGTTTAGCCTCGACCTTCCTGATCCTCACCTTATCGTCGATTCCAACGCCGGCGTTGCTCCTCAGGTTTCCGTCGATTCTTATTATGCCCTTACCCCTGTCCTCCGGGTAGCTTGGCCAAACGATCGCTGGAACACTCTCTTTGCCCACGATCTCTATGATGTCTCCACTCTGGATGCCGAGCTTCTCCATCACCTCTGGGTCTATCCTTGCAATTCCCCTTCCTACATCCCTGTAGTAGGCTTCCGCAACCCTTAACGTGATTTCCTCCTTCATGAACATCACCCCATTACCCAAATACTTTCTCCATTAACTTCTTCATTCCTAACAACTCCTCTCCTCCTCAAGGATTCAAGGACCTCCTCAACCTCTCTGTATGGTATCCTGAAGTGCTCGACGATCTCGAATGGCCTTCTGAGCCCCTTGGCGATACCGAGAAGCACGAGGCGCTCTAAGTCATCGTTCGTGATCTTTTCGACCTCTTCCAGCAGTTCTTCGATTATCTGGTTCAGCCTTGCAGTTATCGCACACTGTATTTCCGAGATCCTGTCGCTGAGCTCTTCTACAGCCCTCATCGCTGAGAAAATCTCTGTCATGGTGCCTTTTCTGGGATCTATTTCAAAGAGCTTTTGCTCGGCCTCCTTAAGCATTTTCAGCGGATCTAGGTCCTCCTTGCTCTTTCTGACCTCGACTTCGAAGAAGTGCGGAGAGATCGTGACCTCAATGCGGAGGCTGCTTGCTATGTAGTAGTACCTCCTCTTTCCGTCCTCGAAGCTGCTGACAATCCCAGCCTTCTCCAGCTTTTCCAAGTGTTCGATTACAGCCTTTGGAGCCATGCCCAA
>CAZZIT010000096.1:0-9035 GCA_964654365.1 uncultured archaeon | reverse complement strand
GAAGGAAATAGAGGAGAGAACTTGTGAATTTGAAAACAGAAAGTTATGTTCAGAGGAGGGCGTCGTGAGTGAATTCATTGAATTTTTCAGGAAGATCGTGGGAGAACCAAGGGAGATACAGCGCATGTGGGCTAAGAGAGTTCTGCGGGGAGAGAGCTTCGCACTAACTGCTCCTACGGGTATAGGAAAGACTTCTTTTGGGCTCGCAATTTCTCTATTCCTTGCCAATCGTGGAAGGAAATGCTACATCATTTTCCCAACCTCGATACTTGTTAAACTTGCAGTTGAAAATATTGAAGGATATTCTGAAAAATTGGGGCTCAGAATAAGCCTTAACAAGCTAGGAGATCTTTCAGTTGGCTTTTACCACTCTGAGATCAGGGAGCGTGAGGAATTTTTTGAGAGCCTTCCGCAATTCCACATCCTCATCACCACCGCCCAGTTCCTCGCTAAGAACTTCGAAAAGATGAAAGACCTGCACTTCGACTTCATCTTCGTAGACGATGTAGATTCTGTCTTAAAAGCCTCGAAAAACGTGGAGAGAATACTAAGCCTTCTTGGAATCGGAAAAGAGCTGCCGAAGGGGACGCTTGTGGTGTCCACGGCTACTGCAAAAGTTGGAAAGAAGGCCGAGCTTTTTAGAAGGTTCTTAAACTTCACCATAGGCTCTTCACAGTTCTACATGAGAAACGTCGAGGACATCGTGGTTGAAAACCCGGATATCCTGCCAGAACTGCTCTCGAGGCTGGGAAGCGGGGGTATAATATATGCGAGGAGCGTTGAAGAGTGCGAAAGGATCTGCGAATCGCTGAGGAAGGACTTCAGGGTAGGTATCGTGACATCAAGGGACTCGAAAGACTTCGAGCTTTTCTCGAGGGGTGAAATTGACTACCTCATCGGAACGGCACACTACTACGGAACTCTCGTTAGAGGAATAGACCTGCCAGAAAGGATAAAGTATGCATTCTTCGTCGGATGCCCAGTTTTCAGGCTGAGAGTAGAGGACGTGGAAAAGGCCCCGCCGAATGTTCTCAGGACTCTCGCATTACTGTTAAGAGAGGATGAAAGGGTAGAAAAGCTCATTCCCAAGCTGAAAGCGGTGGAAAAGATAGAATCTGAGCTCAGAGAGGTTTTGAAAGATGTTCTCTCTGCCGGAAACCTGAAGGTAAGAGATGCCGTGATAAGAAAAGGAGAAATTATTTTCCCTGATATCAGGACCTACATCCAGGCCTCCGGAAGGACTTCAAGACTCCACGCAAGGGGAATAACGAAGGGGGCGAGCTTCGTCTTCGAAACGGATCGTGATGTGCTCAAGGCATTCATCGAGAGGGCGGGCTACTTCGACCTCACCTTCAAGCCTTTAAGTGAGGTTGACATTGAAAGGCTGAAAAGAGATGTGGAGGAGAGCAGGGTAAAGAAGATGGAGTTCGAAATCATAAAGCCCGCCCTCCTAATCGTCGAAAGTCCGACAAAGGCGAGGCAGATCGCGAGGTTTTTCGGAAGACCGAGCGTGAGATTTTTCGAATCCATTCCGGTCTACGAGGTTCCGACAGACAGATACCTTCTCCTCATAACCGCAACCCTCGGGCACATAACAGACTTAGTGGTAAACAGGGGATTTTACGGTGTTCTCGACGGATTTATACCCGTTTACACAACGATAAAGAGGTGCGCCAGTTGCAAAAACCAGTTTACCGACGAAAAAAGCTGTCCCAAATGCGGAGGAGTTGAAATAGACGACGCATTGAAGAGGATTTCTGTACTGAGAAAACTGGCAGAAGAAACGGATTTCGTGATCATCGGAACCGATCCTGACCCCGAGGGTGAGAAGATCGCATACGACCTCAAAAATCTGCTCTGCGGAAAGGTGCTGAGGGCGGAGTTTCACGAGGTCACGAAAAGGGCTTTGATCGCTGCGCTGAATGAGCTCAGGGATCTGAATCAAAATCTCCTAAGAGCTCAGGTTGTTCGAAGAATTGAAGACCGCTGGATAGGGTTCGTGTTGAGCCAGAAAGTCCAGAAACACTTTGGAAGGAAAAACCTTTCCGCAGGAAGAGCTCAAACTCCTGCCCTCGGATGGGTGATAGAGAGATACAGGCAGGCAAGAGGGAAGAAAACCGTTGCCTACATTCCCGAGCTTGATCTGACGATAGAGACCGACAAAAAGGAGCTCGAAGTCAGCGTGGAGCTTTTAGAGGATAGAAAAGAGCTCAGATCCCCCCTTCCACCCTACACGACGAGCTCGCTTCTTTTCGATGCGAACACGATTCTGAAGCTCTCAGCAAGCCAGACCATGGAGATCGCACAGGAACTATTCGAGAGCGGGCTCATAACTTACCACCGCACAGATTCGACAAGGGTGAGCGAATACGGAATGCGCATAGCCAGGGATTATCTCGGCGACGATTTCAAGGGAAGGGAGTGGTTTTCAGAGGGGGCCCATGAGTGCATCAGACCGACGAGGGGCGTCGACCGCGTAACCCTTGAGAGACTAATCGAGGAGGGCGTCATCGAAGTCGAGGGATTCAGATGGCATCATTTTGCTCTCTACGACCTTATTTTCAGGAGGTTCATGGCATCTCAATGCAAGGAATACGAGGTGAGGGTAAAGAAGTACAGGATAAACGCAGATGGGAGGACTTTGGAGGAGGAAAGGGTGGTTGAGGCTACTGGAAGGGCTTACGAACTCTACAGATCGGTCTGGGTTAAAAAGAATTTAAGAGAGGGGAATTTCAAGTTGAATGCAGAGCTCAGGAAAGTTCCTTCAGCTCCGCTTTTGACACAGGCAGATCTTATAAACCTGATGAGGGAAAGAGGCATTGGGAGGCCGTCAACATACGCCGTTATTGTCGACAAGCTCTTCAAGAGGCACTACGTCGTGGAGAATGGAGGAAAGCTGATACCCACCAAGGACGGGATATCCGTCTATGAATTCCTGATCTCAAATTACTCCCCGTATATATCGGAGGAAAGAACAAGGATGCTCGAGAAGAAAATGGACGCGATTGAGAGCGGAAAGCTCGATTACCTTTCGGCACTGAAAGAGCTTTACGACGAGATAAAGCAGATAACCTGAAAAAGCGGAGGGCTAAAAGTATTTTAAACCGCAGTCGAGATCGGGACATGAAAGAGCTCGACTTGATATTCAGAAGAGTTTCCATAAGGAAGTTTCTTTCAAAGGAAATCGACGAAAAGACGATTCGGCTTATACTGGAGGCGGGAAATGCTGCTCCTTCAGCGGGGAACCTGCAGGCAAGAGATTTCATCGTTGTAAGGGATCAGAAGATAAAGAACGAGCTTGCGAAGGCCTCTCTTAAGCAGATGTTCATAGCTCAGGCTCCCGTCGTCATCGTAGTTTGCGCAAACTACCCGAGAAGCATGAGGGTTTACGGGGAAAGGGGAAAGCTTTATGCCGAGCAGGATGCAACTGCAGCGGTTCAGAACATTCTGCTCGCCGTTACAGCCCTGAATCTTGGAGCTGTCTGGGTTGGAGCCTTTGATGAGCAGAGAGTTTCCGAGATCTTAGCCCTGCCACCAAACGTCAGGCCGATGGCTATCGTTCCAGTAGGCTATCCAGCCGAGCAGCCTTCGAGGAGGAGCAGATATCCTATCGAGGAGCTGACGCACTACGAACGCTGGTAAACGTCGAGCTTTTCCAGTTCGTCGAACACTCCGATGATCTTGTAAAAGGTCGTGCACTCCTTGAGATCCCTTGCATCCTCCTCGCTCAGCGGTGCCTCTACTTCAACGAAGAAAATGTAGTCTCCAAGCCCCGTCCTCGCTGGCCTTGATTCAAGCTTTCTGAGATTGAACCCTTTCCTGTAAAATACTTCGAGAACCTCTTTGAGCGCACCTGGCCTGTCTTCGACCGCGAAGAAAAGGGAGGTAATTCTGCCCTCTCCCCTACCGGTTTTTTTCCTGATGAGGTAGAACCTCGTTACATTTCTTTCCTTGAGATCCTGAATACCCTTCCTAAGAATGCAGAGCCTATACAATTTTGCTGCGTTCTCTGAAACTATCGCTGCAGAGAAATCATCGAGAAGCCTCGCAGCGTCGCTCGTCGAAGAAGTGTACCTGATCTCGACGTGGGGCAGATAGTTGTTTATGAAGCCCATACACTGCGCTATGGCCTGGGGATGGGAATAGAGGACTTTGATATCCCCAAAGCTCAGCTCTCGCCTTGCGGCAAGGCAATGGCTGACTTCAAGCTTTGCTTCGCCAAAAACCTCGACTTCATGGCTCATCAAAGCGTCAAGAACGGGTAAAACTGTTCCGTTAACGGAATTCTCTATCGGAACTATGCCATAATCCACGAGTCCGCCCTCAACGAGCTTTATGATCTCGTCCGTCGTGGAGCAATACCTCAGCGGCAATCTCGAGCCGACGAGTCTCAAGGCCAGCTCTTCACTGAAGCTTCCCTTTGGTCCGAGAACTGCGACTGTTTTCTTTATTCCGAGCCTCGAATACTCTTCCTCCTTTGTCAGTTTCATCACTTTGTCGAAGATTTCCTCAACCATCAGTGGGTTCAGCTTGGTCCTACTCAGGAGCTGCCTGATCTTCTCCTCCTCTACTTCTTTAACCTCTATAGGCTCGTCTTCTTCCTTCTTCAGATCTGCAATCTTCCTTGCGATTTCAACCCTCTTCTCGAGCAATCGGAGAATTAACAGGTCGATAGCCCTCAAAGCTCCCCGCATTTTTTCAAGCTCTTCAAAATCATCCGTAATCTTACAGACCTCGAGTAGAAGCTCGCTGTTCTTCGGTTCAGCACACCTTTCCCTGAGCCTGTAAAAGATTCTCCTGAAGTTCTCCCTGTCTTTAATGGCTTCGCTAAGTGTCGAAATTTTTCTCAGGATTTCCTCCCGATCCTTTTCCGCATTTTTCAGGATAAGGTAACTCATTTCCCAGTTCTGGGAAAGATATCTCTCAGAAAGCTTTCTCATGACGTTGTAGGTCTGGGTTCCGTAGTCAACGTCCTCGGAGAGTTCAGAAAAGCAGAGGAGGAAGAAGTGCGTTAAACCCTGTATTCTCGCCATCCTCCTGTCATGCTCCTCTGCCGACATTCTCCTTAAAATTGCACCACTTTTTATAAATTCATTCAATATAACCTTTTCCTCATCCCTTCCAGACTCGTGGACCACTATGATCGTGGAGAGCGCCAAATCTATGTCCCTTCCGAACATCGGATGGATGCTCAGAAAATCAAAGCCGGATCTTTCGAAAATTGGGATCGAGACGCCTTTGACAGAGGCGACATCTATGAGAAGCGCAGATCTCTTCGCTTCGGCCATTATGTGCGCTATAGCATTCCTTATCTCCCCCATAGGGGTGCTGACCACGATTACGTCGAATTCCGAAATGTTGCTCGTCTCCCTCTTTGACTCATCGAGGTCGTAGCCCCTGACATAATAGCCCTTCGAGTAAAAGAAGTCCCTCAGAAGGCTTCCAATATCCCCTACACCGTATATGAGAATCTTCAATATCTCACCCCCAGAAGCCTCAAAATTTCAAGCGCCTCCCTTAGCTCCAGCTGCCCGGGTGCCTTTTTCGTTCCGACATAGCAGTATATCAGGGGAGAACCGAGCAGGGCGGAGGCGATTCTGGTAAATCTGAACTTCTCACCCATTAGGAACGCAATTAAGCCCTCGGACTCCAGAAGGAGTCTTACTATTTTTCGCCAGTCCTCTAAGCTTCTACCAAGAGTTGCTATCTTGAAGTAATCACCCCTTTTATTTTCAACAAGCTTTTTCAGGTAGGCGTAATCTGGCGTTTCAACAAAGTTGTGATACGATTCGATGATCTTGCAGTCAAAATACTCGAAAAATTTGTCATGAAGGTCAAATTCGAGATCGACGTACTCAGCTCCTGTTTTTTCCGCAAAATATCTGATCTTATCAATCCTATTCTCCTCTTCCCCGCTGTAAAGCCCACCCTCGGATGTCCTGCGGCATGTGATTATGTATTTCCCCCTTCCAACACTGAAATCACCCAAGTCGAGTCTCAGCTCGATCAGATCCGCCTGACTTGCGAGGAGAACTTCCCGATCGTCCGAGACCGTGGCTACGAGCTTCATTTTTCTACCACAAACTCGTTAACTTTAACACCAAAATGCCTCCCCTTCTCCCCGATCCAGACGAGAACCTCGTCCCCAGCTTTAAGCTCTGAAACGGAGACATGAGAGCCATTTGGGTTCATCAGCTTGATCGTCTCAGCATTCTGCAGGATTATACTCCCCTCTACCCCGTCCGCCTCTGCGACGATCAGGAGTAGGGGTCTTCTCTCTATTTTCACTCTGCCAACGTAGCTCTTTCTCACTTCGCCATCGTATCTCACGATCTCAACCTCATCACCTGCTTTAAGCTCGGCCAAGTACTTCGTTTTATTACCAACTCTCAGATACGCGTTAACGCTTCCAGCATTCACCCTGAACGGCCTTGATGCAACATACTCGCTCTCCTCGCTCTCACTTGCAACCAAAAACATAAATGCAGCCTTATTCCCAACAAGCATTCCCTCTCCAATGCTCATGATGGAAACAGTATCTATGCAAACTCTCTCGCCGAGGCCGAGGGGCTTTATCTCCTTTATTTTAGCCTTCGCGAGCTGCAACCTTTCTCCTTCCTTCTTAACGATCTCGTAGAACTTTCTGAGCTCTTCGCGGTCTCCTCGGACAGCAATCCCATCTGCACCCTTTTCGAGCGTCGTTAAGGCGAGCCTTGCATCTTCCAGGCTGTCGACAACTACTATCGCCCTTCCCTTCTTCATCGCCACGATGTTCTCGAGCGGGATCACCTTCCAGTCAGAAAACTTCAAAATGGCAACTTCCTTTCCGAGAGCCACTTCCTGATCCTTGGCGGACCTCACTTCAACGATTTCTTCGTATGGTAAGAAAGCGATCTTACCGAGTTTTCTTGCTCTTTCAATGAAATCCTGCCTTATGATAGCTCCATCAAATCCGAGCTCTATGGCATCTCTAAGTGCTGCCTTGACTTCATCCCAGCTACTGCCATCTTCCAGCAACCAGATCTCCTTCATACTCGAGCACCTCCTCAACGCTCATCCCCTCATGGATTATGTGATGCAGTGCCTTGGCAATGTCTCTCGGCGAAGGGTTGCTAAAAATGTTTCTCCCCACAGCAACTCCAGAAGCACCGCTTTTCAACGCAAGTTCAACTTTTCTCAACAGCTCGTATTCGCTTTCTCTGCTACCACCAGCGATCACGACTGGAACCTTGCAGTACCTTGTTACCTGCGAAAACCCCTCGACGTAGGGCACCTTTACAATGTCCGCCCCGAGTTCGTAGCCGATTCTCGCTGATTGCGTTACTGTGTCCACGTTTACCTCAACCTTGCCGCGCGGATAGATCATTGCGAGCGTCGGGATTCCGTAGCTGTCAGAGATCTCGCAGATCCTTCCAAGTTCCTCGAGCTGTCTCGCTTCCGTTTCGCTACCTATGTTCACGTGCACGCTAACCGCGTCAGCTCCAAGAGCTATCGCATTTTCGACGCTTGAAACGACTCTCTTGTCATTTGGGTCTCTGCTGAGGCTTGTGGATGCGCTAAGGTGAACGATCAAGCCGATATCGAGGTCCACCAAGGCCCTGGAGTGTCTGACTAATCCCTTGTGAAGGACCACAGCATCTATGTAATCTTCCACATTTCTGATTACTTCTTCCACGTTTTCCAGGCCAACTTCAACTTTTGTAACCCCGTGGTCCATTGGCATTATTAAGGTCCTCCCATTCCGCATTATTCGCCTCAATCTCCTTAATTTTCCAATCATATAAAACACCCCTTATATTTACAGGGCATAGAGGCATACGAAGACAGAGCCACTGCAAACACCTCCTTCAGAAGCTAAACCTGTAACCAAACCTATAGCACCAGCTAAACCTAAAATCGAATCCGTAGGTATAAACCTGCACCGGTTTAGCTGGCATCAGCAGAACTGTGTCGGAAGGTATTTAAGTTTTTCCTTAAAAAATTAAATTATGATCTCGATCCCGAGCTTCTCCGCAAGTTCCTTGTAGCGATTTCTTATCGTGACTTCAGTAACTCCAGCAACCTCTGCAACTTCTCTCTGCGTCCTCCTCTCTCCGAGAAGAATTGAAGCAACGTAAATGGCTGCTGCTGCAACTCCAGTTGGTCCACGACCGCTTGTGAGCTCCCTCTCCTCTGCCTTTTTTATAACCTCGATAGCCTTTCTCTGCACCTCCCCGCTGAGATTCAGCGCAGCGCAGAACCTTGGAACATAGTCAGCAGGACTCGTTGGCATCAGTTTTATCCCGAGCTCCCTCGTTATGAACCTGTAGGTCCTCCCGATCTCCTTCCTGTCAACCCTCGAGTAGACCGCGATCTCCTCAAGTGTTCTCGGAACTCCCGCCTGTCTGCATGCGCAGTAAAGGGCTGCAGCGACCACACCTTCTATGCTTCTTCCCCTTATGAGGTTCTTTTCAACAGCTTTTCTGTATATGACTGCCGCAGCCTCCCTGACGCTCTTCGGCAATCCCAAGGCTGAGGCCATTCTGTCAAGCTCGCTCAAGGCGAATGCAAGGTTCCTCTCGGTGGCATTGCTTATCCTTATTCTGCGCTGCCACTTTCTGAGCCTAAAAAGCTGTGCTCTGTTCCTTACAGAGATAGCCTTTCCGTAGTAGTCCTTGTTGCTCCAGTCTATTATCGTTGAAAGACCCTTATCGTGAATTGTAAGCGTAACGGGAGCACCAACTCTGCTCCTCCGATCCCTCTGCTCGCTGTCGAAGGCCCTCCACTCCGGGCCCGCGTCTATGTACTGGTCCTCGATCACGAGGCCACAATCCTGACAGATGAACTCGCCCCGTCTGTAATCTCTAATAAGCCTCGGACTACTGCATTCGGGACATACTTCAATGTCCTCTTCTCTCTCAATCTCCTTTCTTTCTACTTCCTTTTCTACTTCCTTTTCCCGAACCTTTTCTACTTCCACCATATCCCCTCACCACATACAGATCCTCATAAACCACCTTCTCAGGCTTTATCAAGACATAAGGCGAGATTATCGG
>CAZZIT010000095.1:0-1713 GCA_964654365.1 uncultured archaeon | reverse complement strand
AGAGAATGTATGGCGGACGGGCATGAGGAGATACCTAGTCTGACAAATTTTCCCGGCTTGGAAAGGGAAAGATTAATTAGCAGAAATAAGGTTAGGCGGAACGATGAAGGCATCGGAAATCATGAACCCCAAGGTGATCTATGCAACCCTGCCGAGTAAAAGGGATTCTGTCCTCCAGCTTTTCAAAGGTTACGGCATCTCAGCAGTCCCAGTTCTGAAGGAGGGGAAAATAGCTGGCATAATAACAAGAAAGGACATCCTTAGAAAGATCGAGGAAGATCAGGTTGCCCTGCTCATGACCCCGAATCCTGTTACCGTGAGCGTCCATGAGACTGCAAGGAGGGTTGTGGAGATCTTAAGCTCAACCCCGTTCAGGCGTCTTCCCGTCGTCGACGGGGAAAAGTTGGCTGGCATAATAACTGTGAGGGACATAGTAAAGAAGATCGCGGAGATGAACATTGACACCCCTGTCAGGAAATACGTGAGCCCGCAGATCGTGTGCGTGTGGGAGGAGACGCCACTGAAAGTTGTCGGAGAGATCATGCGGCTTGCAAATGCGGAGATCTGTGGTGTTTTGAACGAGAATGAAGAGCTCGTTGGTATAGTGGATGAGAAGATCATGCTAAGCGAGGCTCTCATCGAGGACTACATAGTCCAATCGACGAACTCCTCCTCAAGCGATACCGACGACAAGTGGAGCTGGGATGGCATGAGGGACATGTCCGTCAGGTATTTCGAGATTAGCGTCGTTAAGTTGCCAAAGGAACCCGTAAAGAAGTTCATGAAACCTCCAGAATTCGTATACCCGCAGACAAGCGCTTCAAAGTGTGCAAAGAAGATGATAAGCAACGATCTCGACTGTATTCCTGTTCTGGACTCTGCGAACAGGGTTTCGGGAATGGTGAAGGATAAGGATCTGATAAGGGTCCTGCTTGAAGTTCAGGAGTAAGGAAGAAGTGAGGCATTACGTCTGGAGGAAGATAGAACCTTTATGCGACTTTCCAAGCCCTTACGGAAGGATTCCAAACTTCAGAGATTCCTGGAGAACCTGCGAGAAGATTAGAGAGCTCGAAGAATACGGAAGATCTGAATGCGTTTTCTCAGCTCCCGATTCTGTTCTTCTAAGACTTCGAGAGATCGTTCTTGAAGACGGGAAGACGTTGCTTGCTGCACTTCCCAAGCTGAAGGGTTTTGTGGTTTTGAGGGAAAAAGTGAGACCGACCTTAGAGAGATTAAGGTTGGGCAAACCTGCAGAGCTTAGAGAGCTCAAAGGAAGGGTTGGCGTCTTTGCTCAGGGCTGTGTTGCCGTTGACCTCCAGGGAAACAGAATAGGGAAGGGAAGCGGTTTTGGAGACAGGGAGTTCCAAATTCTCAAGAACGAAGGTGTTCTGGCAGATAATGCGTTGTTCGTCGTCGTTGCTCACGATATACAGGTTTTCAGCGACCTAAGCTACCTCTCAGAAGAGCATGACGCAAAAGTGGATGTAATCTTAACCCCTACGAGGATCATAAGAGTTCAGTAGCCTTCTAACAGCGTAAAAAATTTCTTCTCTGACTTCCTCAAGCGGCCTTTCCGCGTTAACAACGATTGTCCTCTCATCGGCGATTTTCAGAAAGTTCTCCCTGACCCTTTCGAGGTATTCCTTTTCTTCAAACGCCGTCGTCTTGCCCCTAACTTTTATTCTCTCCAAAGCAATTTCAGGCGAAACATCG
>CAZZIT010000094.1:0-2452 GCA_964654365.1 uncultured archaeon | reverse complement strand
TATCCCATTCCCGCAAGTCTCGAAGTCTCGGCCACGATTTCTCTTGCATCCTTTCCCCTAAGATAGCCTAGGCCGCTTGACTGGAATATTCGATCCAGAACCCCTCCAAAGATTGCATCGTAAACCGTTGGAGATCCTTTGCTCATCCAAACAAACCTCTCGAGCCCATAGCCAGTGTCGACAATGTAGTTCTCCATTCTGCTGTATCTTTCGCCCTTTATCTCAATGTCTCCTTTTTCATCGGCCCTCAAGTTCATGAAGACGAGGGTTGCAAGCTCAAGCCCCCTTATTATTGCCTCCAAGCATGGACCTGCGTTTCCGCCTCCCGCCCATGGTTCTTCCTTGTAAACTATCTCCTCTCTCCTTATTCCGAGCTTTTCCAGCAGTTCCGTGCAGTAAGCCACAGTTTCGTTCTTCCAGTAAACTTCTTTCCCGGGAAAATTGAACGCGTGGTGTGCCATCATTTCGAAGAGCGTCAGATGTCTGCCCGTTCTCCCGACGCTGTCCAGATCGTCGAGCCTGATGCAGGGCTGGGAAATCGTAAGAGGATTCGCGGGGGGAGGAGCAATTCCAGAGGTTACGAAGGGCTGGAAATCGGCTATGCTGGCGATGGTTAGGTAGATGTCATCCCTCCATCTTGCGACGACGGGATATCTCTCTATCCTCGCATGCCCCCTTTCTTCGAAGAATTTGAGATAGAATTCACGCATTTCGTCAAGCTTAAGGCTTTTTTTGAAAGGAGAGTTGCCTATGAAGGTATACCCTCCGCACGGCGGGTCTCCGCAGACATCCCTCTCGCTTACAGTCCAGAAATACTTTCCGCACTTAATGCAGCGCTTCCTACGGAATCCGTTTTCCTTCAGAAACGTGATATCGAGGTATTCTCTCTCCAGAGTCATCGAGTTCTGTTCTAATCGCGGTATATATCTTTCTCGTCTTGGAACATAAAAGCTTAAAGCTTGAGTGAGGATGATTTTTATGGATTCGTCGCTCCGCATCGCGAGGATTGCTGGAATAGACGTAATGATCCACTGGAGCCTTTTCATAATACTTTTCGTTCTCTCAAGCTACTTCTACGTCTCGCACACACCTTTTGGCTTTGCAAACCTTGAAGAGTTCGAGAAAATAGCTTTCTCCGTTCTGGCTTCCATCTTCGTATTCGTTGCGGTTCTTCTGCATGAGCTTGCCCATTCGCTTGTTGCGATGAGATATGGCGTGAAGGTGAGGGGAATTGTTCTCTTCATCTTCGGCGGCGTGGCGATGATGGAGAAGATCCCAAAGAACCCGAAAGAAGAACTTGCAATCGCTTTAGCCGGGCCATTGACAAGTTTACTGATCGCACTTTTGAGCTTCTTTGCCGCATTAACGACTTCAGGAGGCATTTCGATGTTCTTCCTCATCAGCGCATACTTCAACGCCATACTCACGATCTTCAACCTGATACCAGCGTTTCCAATGGATGGTGGAAGAGTTCTGCGAAGTTTGATTGCAAGGCGGACGAGCTACAGCAGAGCTACAAAGACAGCTGCTGGAATTGGAAAGGCCATCGCGGTTGCCATGGGCATAATAGGGTTCTTCAGTTTGAACATCTGGCTCCTCCTCATCGCCCTTTTCATTTACCTCGGCGCAAGTGAGGAAGAGAAGATAGTAACCGCGGAAGCTCTCTTTTCAAGGTTCTCCATTGGCGATATAATGACAAAAAGCGTGATCTCAGTTTCCCCTGAAACTACGGTAGGCGAGATAATCGAACTGATGTTCAGGTACAAGCACCTCGGATACCCAGTTGTAAAGGACGGAAAACTCGTTGGCATAGTGGCGCTTAAAGACATAATGCATGCGGATCCGAATGCTAAGGTTGAGGATGTGATGAGCAGAGAAGTTATCACCCTGAAGCCTGAAGATCCAGCGTTTGAGGCCTTCAGGATCATGGGCGAGAAAGGGATCGGAAGGATTCCAGTAGTTGAAAACGGAAAAATCGCTGGAATTGTTTCGAGAAGCGATCTGATGAAGATAAGGGAACTCCTTGATTTCCTGGAGGTGCTGGAGTGGAAAAGAAGCTGATCATCGTCGGCACAGCGCATATCTTGCAGAAGAGTGTTGAAGAAGTTAGGACGGTCATAGAGAACGAGAAGCCCGAAGCTGTTGCAGTTGAGCTTTGCTTAGCGCGATACAGGGCTCTGATGGGTGAAAGGGATGAGATTGCGGTGACAGAGATTCTCAAAAGAGGCGACTTCTTCCTGATCCTGATCCAGCTTCTCTTGGGCTACTTCCAGAGGAAGATTGGAGAGGAGATGAACACGAAGCCTGGGGCGGAAATGCTGGAGGCAATAAAAAAGGCAAGAGAAATCAATGCAGATGTTTTGCTCATAGACAGGGACATAACGATAACCTTCAAACGCCTCTGGCAGCAGATGAGCCTGTTGGAGAAGCTGAAGTTTCTTTACTATCTGTT
>CAZZIT010000093.1:0-9388 GCA_964654365.1 uncultured archaeon | reverse complement strand
TAAAGCTTGACATCGTTGGCAATGCTGGAGCCATTGCGGACAAGATCAAGGGCATCATACAGGTAAAGAAGGACGATGACACAGAAGTCCAGATCCTTGACGAGGGCAGAAGCCTTCTCGTGAAGGTTCCGACGATCAGGGTTCAGAAGGCCGTAGAGTACACGGCTCCGATTACAGCAACAGCAGCTGCCGTAACAGAAGCGATTATCGAGCTCTTCAAAGTCGACATGTTCGATGCACCGATGGTTAAGGCAGCCGTTTGGGGCAGATATCCGCAGAGCGTTGATTTGATGGGTGCGAACGTTCAGTCACTCCTGTCCGTGCCTCAGCAGAATGAAGGCCTTGGATATGCGCTGAGAAACGTGCCTGTGTCATACATATCCACGATCACTAAGAAGAACGCGATGAACGCTGCCTCTCTAGCTTCGATCTTTGAACAGACTGCGATGATCGAAATGGGCGACGCAGTAGGATCCTTTGAGAGACTTCACCTGCTCGGCCTTGCATTCCAGGGATTGAATGCCAACAACCTCGTGTACGAGCTCGTAAAGGAGAACGGAAAGAGCGGGTCTGTTGGTACTGTGGTTGCAAGCCTTGTAGAGAGAGCTGTTGAAGATAAGGTTATCAAACCAAATGGAAAGGGCAGCTCAGGGTTCGTAACATACACGACCGACGACATCGCGCTTTGGAACGCCTATGCTGCAGCTGGATTCCTTGCAGCCACAATGGTGAACTGCGGTGCTCAGAGGGCGATGCAGAGCATTTCTGGTGTTACGATCTACTACAACGACTTGCTCGAAAGGCAAACCGGACTGCCTTCGGTTGACTTCGGCAGAGCCCTTGGTCTTGGTGTTGAGTTCTCGTTCTTCAGCCACTCGATCTACGGTGGTGGAAGCCCAGTAGTGTTCCACGGAAACCACATCGTTACGAGACACAGCAAGGGATTCGTTGCACCGGCAATTGCTGCAGCGATTGCCTTGGATGCTGGAACGGTTTACTACAGCCCGGACAGGATAGCGGGAATTATCGGCCGCGTGTTCAGCACGATTCCTGTGCTCAGGGAGCCAATAGTCCACGTTGCAAAGGGTGCTGCGGAGGTTAAGAAGACGGTGTAACTATCATGCAACCCTCTCCCGAGGATATAGAGATCTTCCCGAACCGAATCTTGGGGGCCAAGACAGCTGAAAGGTTGCTTGATAGAATCTCGGAAATAGAGGGTGTAGAGGGGTTTATAGTCCAAGGACCGAGAGTGAAGAGCGACGCTCGGGAGAAAATAGTCTTTAAAGGCAAGGAAATGGAGCTATCGGTGGCAGTAAGCAGGATAATTCTGAGATCGAATAATGCGGACAGAGTTGTTGAGAGGCTTCATGATATCTGCAAAGAGTTACTTCCCTTCGGCTACTCAATAAGGATCGGGAAGTTCACCAGGGATTATCCCACTCTCCATGACTACAAGGTCGCATACATAATGCAGTTAAGAGAACCCGATGAAGGGGACGAAGAATGAAGATAGGCAGGGAAACGCAGTTCGTTGACTGCAGAGAGGCGATGGGTATAGGCCTTGGTGGAGGCTTAGCCCAGAGGGGTACAGTTTCCTTGGGCTACTGCGGACCCAAGAAGTCCGATGTCATCGTGATCTCGATGTCCCCTTCGACAAGACACGTGACAAAGCCTGTTTGCGAAATTACTGCTGGACTCAGGAGGGAGGGAATAAATCCCAGCGTACTCGTTCTCAACGCTGGTTCAAGTGCCCCTCCAGGGGCTTCAGCAGCGAAAGGAGGCTACGGCTCCCATTTTGGGCTCAAATTCGAGGAAATAGACAGAATCTCAAAGCACAAGCTCTGTATTATCCATCTCGGAAATGTAAAGCACCATGTTGTTGGAAAGGCGAAGGCAATCCTTAGATACGTGCCGATAAAAGCCGTGGTCGTTTGCCAGTGCCCGGTTACATTCGAGGACTTTGCAAAGGCAGGGGTTAAGACAAGGGTTGTGAGCCCCGAAAAACCCGAAACCTTGGGAGAGGTTGTTGAGATAGTTACAGACGTCGTGAGGGGGCAAAATTGCCCGCCGAAAAAAATAGACGAGATATGTATGAAGGTTAAGTCGCATTTGGGGGTGAATGTATGAGCGAAATAAAAGTTAAGGGTGGAAAGTACAAGCCCGCATATCCGGGGCAGAGCATAGTTGCGGAGAACAGGAGAAAATATCTGGATCCCGGATACGAGCTGAAGAAGCTGAGATCGATCTCTGACGAAGACGTTGTAAGGCTTTTGGGACACAGGGTCCCCGGAGAGGCTTACAAGTCCGTGCATCCACCGCTTGAAGAGCTCGGTGAGCCAGCTTGCCCGATCAGGGAGCTTGTTGAACCAACGCCCGGTGCAAAGGCAGGAGACAGAATAAGGTACATCCAGTTCACGGATTCAGTCTACTTCGCTCCGCTTGCTCCATACGTGAGAAGCTGGATGGCGTTCTGGAGATACAGGGGTGTTGATCCTGGAACGCTCTCGGGAAGAGCTCCTCTTGAAATGAGAGAGCGCGATCTCGAGCTTGTGGCAAAGGAGCTGCTCGAAACCGAGGTCTTTGATCCTGCAAGGGTTGGCGTCAGGGGCGCTACAGTTCACGGACATTCTCTGAGACTTGATGAGAACGGAATGATGTTCGATGCCCTGAGAAGGTACACATTCGACAAGGCTACTGGAGAGGTCGTTTACGTCAAGGACCAGGTTGGTGTGCCTCTCGACACTCCGGTGAGAGTCGGAAAGCCACTGCCGGAAGAAGAACTGAAGAAGATGACCACGATCTACAGGGTGGACGGAGTTTCAACAAGGGATGATCCAGAACTGCTGGACTGGGTAAAGAGAATCCACCTGCTGAGAACTCTCGCAGGATTCAGGCTTGAAAAAGCTGAAAAGTTATGAGGTGATTTGGATGGTAGCTGAAAAGAAGTTGTTTATTGATGCCCTGAAGAAGAAGTTCAAGGAAGAGCCGACTGAAAAGCAGACGAGATTCTACATCTACGAAGGTTGGAAGCAGTCTGCAAGAAAGAGGGAGTTCGTTGAATGGGCCCAGAAGCTCGCAAAGGAGAGGGGAATACCTGGCTATAACCCCGAGATGCACCTCGGCGGAATTCCGGTCGGTCAGAGAGTCTTGATGCCATACAAGATTTCTGGAACAGACGTTTACGTCGAGGGCGACGACCTGCACTATATAAACAACGCCGCAATGCAGCAGATGTGGGATGACATCAGAAGGACCGTAATCGTTGGCCTTGATGCTCCTCACGCGCTGCTTGAAAAGAGACTGGGTAAGGAAGTCACTCCTGAAACGATCAACCAGTATCTAGAAGTCGTGAACCACGCTCTGCCTGGAGGAGCGGTCGTTCAGGAGCACATGGTCGAAATACACCCAGCGCTGGTTGCAGACTCTTACGTAAAGGTTTTCACGGGCAACGACGAGCTTGCCGACCAGATCGACAAGAGGTTCCTTATAGACATAAACAAGCAGTTCCCAGCTGAGCAGGCTGAGGCGTTGAAGAAGGCGATCGGCAAATCGCTCTATCAGGTAACAAGGGTTCCAATAATCGTCGGAAGGGCTGCTGATGGTGGTACAATTTCGAGATGGTCTGCGATGCAGATCAGCATGGCGATGATAGCTTCATACAAGCTGATGGCAGGCGAAGCTGCAATTGCTGAGTTTGCGTATGCCGCAAAGCACGCAGAAGTTATCCAGATGGCAACGCTAACACCATGGAGAAGGGCAAGAGGACCAAATGAGCCAGGAGGACTTGCATTCGGTTACCTAGCAGACATTGTCCAGACCAACAGGAAGTATCCTGACGACCCGGTTAAGGTCGCCCTTGAAACGCTCGCCGCTGGAAGCGTGATCTATGACCAGCTCTGGTTCGGAATATACATGTCTGGTGGCGTTGGATTCACCCAGTACGCAACCGCAGTCTACACGGACGACATACTTGACGACTTCTGCTACTACATTGCAGACTACGTGAAGAAGAAGTACGGCGGATTCGCAAAGGCTCCAAGAACAATGGACACGGTTCTCGATGTGGCAACAGAAGCGACGCTGTACGGCCTGGAGCAATATGAGCGCTTCCCAGCACTTATGGAGACTCACTTCGGCGGTTCACAGAGGGCATCAGTTCTCGCAGCAGCTTCTGGTGTTGGAACGGCAATCGCAACTGGAGATGCCCAGGCCGGAGTTAACGCCTGGTATCTGTCGATGATCCTCCACAAGGAGCACATGGGCAGGCTCGGATTCTACGGTTACGACCAGCAGGATCAGCTCGGTATGACGAACAGCTTTTCCTACAGAAGCGACGAGGGCTTGCCGCTGGAGCTGAGAGGAGTTAACTACCCGAACTACGCAATGAACGTCGGACACAGCGGAGAATATGCAGGTATCGTCGCTGGAGCTCATGCCGCCTGCAGACATGCCTGGTGCGTAAACCCAATAGTAAAGGTTGCATTTGCAGATCCATCGCTCAAATTTGACTGGACAGAGCCAAGAAAGATGTTCGCGAAGGGAGCTCTGAGAGAATTCTTCCCGGACGGCGAGAGAGACGCAGTCATCCCGCCGCACTAAATTTTTTATACTTTTTTAAAACTCAATTCGTGCAAAAAAGGGATTTGCTGGAAACGCTTAAGAAGGATGCTTCGAAGATTACTCATCTCGATTTTGCTTTAGCAAAGAGATATCTGGCTGAGGAGTTCAAATTCGTTCCAGAGAACCTGAAAAGGGCTTGGATCGAGGAGATCATGGGCTACTTTGCGGAAAACCTTTTCGAGTTGATGCGCAAGAGCGATGAAGATGGTGAGATAGAAGAAGAAAAATTCAGAGAACTGATGGAAAGGCTTAAAAAAGAGTCAGAGAACGAATACGAAAAGGCTTTTTTGAAAATCTCGAGAGTTGTAGTGCCGTATCTGATCTTCATTGCCAGAAAACCCATTCATTCGCCCAGAATAAAATTCCCTGGCGGTCAGGGGATCAGGCAAGTGGGGGAAAAATACTTCTGCCCGGCAAAGGAAAAACAGCTAAATCCCTACTCCTTCTGCGAGTTCTGTGTCTGTGAAAAGCTTGAGGAATAAAATTTTCCGAAGATCTCGATCAGCTCCTCATCTTCTAGGCCCTCAACCTTTCTGGAGGGTTTACTCTTGAGGATTCTCTGCGCTATGCTGGAAAAGATGCCAGATTCATAATCTGTCCCCGAAAGCTGAAAAACAGTCTTTCCTGAAATTTCGCATTCCTTAAGCCTTTTAAGATACGGGATCTCTCCAACCAATTCGGTACCAACCGCTTCTGCAAATTCTCTTACAACCTTGCGCTCCAGCTCGAGGTCGAACTTGGAGTTGAGAATCAAACCCCCAACCTTAGCTCCAGCATTCCTTGCGCCGTTGCAGATGTTGTTCGCAGCGTAAATTGAGAGGTATTCTCCGGAGGTAACGATGTATACCTCGCTATCCCTCTTCATCGGAACCACAAAGCCTCCGCATACAACATCGCCGGGAACGTCGTAAAGGACTATTTCTGTGTCCCGCAAAACCCCGAGACGGTCTATTACTTCGAAGGCCAAAAGAAGCCCGCGGCCCGCACATCCTACACCCGGCTCAGGTCCGCCGATTTCCGTGCAAAGAACGTTCGCATAGCCCCTGAAAAAGCATTCCTGAGGATTCTCGCTGTTCTTTAAAGCCCGCAGCAGAGGTTTTATCCTTCTGTTACCGGTTAGCAGCAGAGTGGTATCTCTTTTCGGATCACAGCCTATCAGCGCAACCTTGTGCCCATTAAGTCCCCAAAAAGCAGCCAGATGGCTTGAAACTGTCGATTTCCCTATTCCACCCTTTCCGTAGATCGCTATGTTTCTCTGCACATCCTCGCTTGCCAGAGGAATTTTTAAGCTTATCGAAGCTCAAAAAAGCATTAAAAATTAAAAATTGTAAAAATGACAAAGCTTTTAACTTACCGAGAGTCCTTCTTTCATGGCAGTTATTGTTGAGGGTGTCAGAACTCCTGTTGGGAGATTTGGCGGAATTTTAAAGGATTTCCAGGCCTATGAACTCGGTTCAATAGTTATAAAGGGTCTGCTAAAAAAGCTCGGCATAAAGCCAGTCCCTACAAGGGAGTCGCTAAGGTTCTATCCAAGCAAGCTTCCGAAGGGCAAAATAGAGCTTGAAAAGGCATTCGACTACGATGGAGTTGAAATTCCAATCGACGAAGTCGTATTCGGAAATGTTCTGCAGGCCGCACAGGGACAGAATCCAGCAAGACAGGCTCTAATCTACGCTGGAATTCCTAAAGAAGTCCCGGCTTTTACTGTGAACAAGGTCTGCGCCAGCGGCCTTAAGGCTGTAGCTCTTGCTGCGCAGAGCATCGATTCGGGAAATGCAAAGTTCGTAATAGCTGGGGGCATGGAAAGCATGAGCAACGCTCCGTACGCATTGAGGAAGGCAAGATGGGGCTACAGAATGTCCGTAAACGCTTTTGACGAGATCCTGGACCTGATGGTTTTTGACGGCCTTTGGGAGAAGTTCTACGGCTATCACATGGGCTTTACAGCAGAGAACATTGCAGAGCTATACGGGATAACAAGAGAGGAGCAGGACAGAATCGCGTATGAAAGCCACATGAGGGCTGTAAGGGCAATAGATGAGGGAAAATTCAAGGAGGAAATAATACCAGTCGAAATAAAGCAGAAGAAGGAAATAATAAGGCATGAAATTGATGAACACCCGAGAAGGGACACGAGTCTTGAAAAACTCGCAGCCTTGCCGCCAGTTTTCAAGAAGAATGGTACTGTTACTGCCGGAAATGCAAGCGGCGTTAATGATGGAGCTTCTGCATTGCTTGTAGCGGACGAGAAGGCTGCAAAGGAGGTTGGGTTGACACCGAAGGCTAAAATCGTTGCATACGCCTCAGGAGCTTTAGATCCAGCCTACATGGGTCTCGGACCCATAGTTGCTGTGAGAAAAGTGCTTTCGAAGGCGAACATGAAGCTGAGCGAAATTGGGCTGATAGAGCTTAACGAGGCCTTTGCTGCACAAGCTTTAGCATGCATAAAAGAGCTCGGACTGGACTGGAACATCACGAACGTTAACGGAAGCGGAATATCGCTTGGTCATCCGATTGGAGCCACGGGAGCAAGAATTCTGACGACTTTGATACATGAAATGGAGCGCAGAGCGGTGGACTACGGACTCGCAACGCTATGCGTGGGCGGAGGGATGGGAATGGCAATGATAATCGAAAGGATTTAATCCTCACTTTTATTTAGTTCCTGAGGAGCTGAATAAACCGCAATTGCCCTACCCTCACTCAGAGCCTTGGCAACCTTTCTCCTTCCACTCTTAAGCAGTCTCCAGACTGTTCCTCTTGAAACGCCCATTCTTTCTCCAGCCTCCTCCTGAGAAAGGCCCTCAAGGTCTATCAGCCTTATAGCTTCGAGTTCCGCAGGATCGAGAATAACAGGCTCTGGATTCAGCATTGGGTTCGGGATAAAGCTCTGAATCAGTGGAGTCGAGCTAAGCATTACAGGTTTCGGGCACCTGCCACGCTTTCCGCATCTGTGCCTCTTCTGCCACACATCACAAATTTGTGCAAAAGCTTAAATATCTTGCCATATATTTGTGCATAAGCACAGAATATGGAGGTGATAACATGCCCAGAAGAAGATGGTGGAAGCCGGGAATTTGGCCGGGATTCGGACCTTTCAGCCATCTGCCGCCCTGGGAAAGACCTGGATGGCTGTTCGGAAGAGGCGCATGCTGGGCCTATTTGTGGTCTCATCGCTCACCTAGAGCTCTCCAGCTGAGATATCCAAGAATGGCAAGTTTGTCAAAAAACGAGGAAATTTCAGCACTGGAAGAATACAAAAAGGAGCTTGAGGATGAAAAGGCAAGCATCGAAGAGGAGCTGAGGGAAGTTGAAAAGAGGCTGGAAGAGCTGAAAAGAGGGAGATCTGAATGAGGATAGTGATTCCGGTAGAAGACACGAATGGAGCTGATGCAAAATTAAGCAGACATTTTGGCAGGGCAAATTTTTTTGCTGTAGTTGATTTGGATGGTGAGACTAAGATAAGCTTTGAAAGAAACGTTGAGCATGAAGAAATTGGCGGTCGTGGCAGGAGGGTATCGCAGAAAATTCTCGATCTAAAACCCGATGTCTTAATAGTTTATCAAATCGGAGCAGGAGCTCTGGCAAAGCTGAAAAATAAAGTAAAAATTTATAAGGCCGAAGGCGAATCGGTGAAAGAGGTCATTTCTGCATTCGTGATCGGAAAACTCCGGCCAATAACCGAGGCCGAGTGCGAGGTGGATTAATAGATGGAAGACAGAAAGAAGATAATCGAAGAGCAGGATAGGAAGATCAGGGAAAAGATGGCAAAAGTGAGGCACAAGATAGCTGTGATCAGCGGAAAGGGCGGAGTTGGGAAGAGCACAGTTACAGCGAACCTCGCAATGGCTTTCGCGCTAAAAGGATACGCAGTCGGAATTCTCGACGCTGACATTCATGGCCCCAGCATTCCGAAGATGCTCGGACTTAAAGGGAAAAGGCTTGGAGTTTCGAAGGATGGCGAGATAATCCCTGTTTTTGGGCCAATGAACATAAAAGTAGTTTCAATGGATTTCCTGCTTCAAAGCGATGAAGATCCAGTTGTCTGGCGCGGACCGCTGAAGATGTCTGCACTTCGCCAGCTGCTTGCTGAAGTGGACTGGGGCGAGCTTGACTACCTGCTCATCGATCTCCCTCCCGGCACTGGAGATGAGCCGCTGAGTATTGCCCAGCTTCTGCCTGAGATGGACGGTGTTTTGATAGTCACAATTCCCTCGGAGGTTTCGGAGAACGTTGTGAAGAAGTCCGTGAGGTTCGCAGAGCTGCTGAAGCTGAGGGTGCTGGGAATAGTCGAGAACATGAGCTACCTTGTCTGTCCCAGATGTGGAGAGAGGATAGAGGTTTTCAACTCCGGGGCGGGAAGAAAGATCGCCGATTCCTTTGGAGTGCCACTATTAGGCGAGATTCCGCTGGATCCGAAGATATCCAAGGAAGCGGACAGCGGGATGCCATTCGTCGTCGACTTCGAATCGCAGACTTCCAAGGCCTTCGGGGAGATAGTGAAAAAGATCGAGAGGGTTTTGAGCTCCTGATTTTTTGTGGGCACGCATTTTTGCAAAAAATTTATCTGAGACTCGTAGGATGACTCTTGGCGATGATGAAAGGGCCCCGCTGATTCGTGATGATGGTTTTGAGTTCTGAGCCTTCACTCTAAGAGGTAGGCATAAATCAAGGGGAGAGCTATCGTTGCATCGCAGTAAACGGTCACCGCCTTGGCATCGCTTTTAAGCTTGCACCAGCTCTTTGCCTCCTCGAGCGTTGCCCCGCT
>CAZZIT010000092.1:0-3659 GCA_964654365.1 uncultured archaeon | reverse complement strand
GTAGTTACCCTGAAATCCTGGATAAGTTGCAATGACTGCTCGTAATTCCGAGGATCTGGAACGGGAATCGCCATACATCCGAGCAAAATTCCTGCGTTGAGCATTGTCATTCCGTAAACGTGAAAAACAGGCAAAAGGCCTATCGCGACGTCGTTTGGAGAGGCTTTCGGATCCCATTCTCTAACCTGATATGCGTTTACGACCAAGTTGTAGTGGGTGAGCATGGCTGCTTTTGGAAATCCCGTCGTCCCTCCCGTATACTGAAACATGGCTACATCGTTCTCTGGATCGATTTCAGCGTATTTTTCGACCTTCTCAGCCTTCATGACTTCTTCAAAGCTCGTTAGCTCGCTCCTCTTTTCTGGAGGTTCTGCAGGCGAAGCGTTTGGGATGAAGTCCCGAATCCCGCACAAGATGACCTTATCCAGAAATCCCTTGTCCACGAGAGGTTCAACGTTTCCGTAAATGAGATCGAGGCAGAACATCAGCTTTGCCCCGCTGTTTTCAGCTATGAACTCGATCTCCTTAGTCGTGTAGAGCGGATTGCACTGCACGACAATTCCGCCAGCCTTCATTATTCCGTTCACTATTGGGGTGTAGTGAGGAGTGTTTGGTAAGGATACGATAGCTCTGTCGCCTTTATCGAACCCTACGGATTTTAAAAAGCCAAGGACCTTGTCTGAGGCATCCTTTACCTGTTTGTATGTGATGTAATTTCCGAAAAAGAACGCTGCATTGCTGTCAGGAATTCTTTTTGCCGTCAACTCCAGTAGCTCGTATGCGGGATTTTGGGATAATCTACGTGACTTCTGACGCCCCTGTCGTAGAACCTCAGCCAGACCTTTTTAATCCTCCCGGGATCGAGATCTCTGATGTTTTCACCTTCAACGCCAAGAGTTCTTTCCATAATTTTTAATCTTTATAAACCGTTAAAAGGTTTGCGGTGAGACCAATGCGGCGTGTAATTTCTTAAATGCATTTACAATAAAAGAATTAAAGTTTACAAAGAAAATTTTATTTTTTATTTCATAAAACCACGATCGGTGGTCGTATGGACGAAATGCAGAAGATTTTCAACCTTTTTGGAAACGAAGAATTCGTCAAGAGATTTAGAACAATAATCGATAACAGCAAGAGTGATGAAGAAGTAGAAAAGCTCAGAAAAATGCTGGAAGAAAAAGATAGGGAGCTTGAAAGAACCAAAAGGTTTCTGTTCGAACTCGCAAGGCAGATACCAAAACCGCTCTTTTTCTTCTACTTAAACAAAGAGGGGAGAATAGAACTTGCGAATGAATATTCTGCCACAGCTTACGGGCTCAGGCTCGAAGACATTCTCGGCAAGACTCCCACAGAGCTGGGACTTGGAGGGGGCAAGAAAGCGTATGCAGAAGTTGCCCTCGAGAAGGGGTTCAAGGTGGAAGGAAAGGAAGTGACGGCGATAACGGAATCAGGGCCTGTGCACACCATAATGTCCTTTGCTCCAGTTTACCTCGATGGAGAGAAAATGGGGCTGGTTGGATACTACATTAATGTCACGGAGCTGAAGAGGCGCGAAGAGGAAGCGAGAAGGGCTTTTGAAATGGTAAAGGAGATCATAAAGGCAATGCCTGCTTACGTGATCTTCGTTGGCGAAGATGGGCTGGTGAAGTACGCAAACAATAACACTGCGGCTCTCTTTGGAGCAAACAGCGCTGATGAACTCGTTGGAAAGAGGCCCACCGAGATTGCAAGAATTCACGAAAGCTATTCAAATGCGGCAAAAAGATTGATAGAAGCGTTGAAGAGAAGGGAAAAGGTTGAGAATGTCGAGCTAATGCTCGTCTCAGCGAAAGGCGAAGAAATCTTGGTTTCTGCCTCTGTTTATCCTGTCTTCGTCGAAGGAAAGTTTGCAGGTCACATAGAAGTTTTCGCAGATATATCCAGACTCAAAGAAAAAGAGGAGGAGCTTAAGGAGATCCTAAACAGGCTTCCCGTTGCCGCATTTTTCATGGATACACAGCACAGGATAGTTTACTGGAACAAGGCATGTGAGGAGCTCACAGGCGTTAAGGCCAGCGAGGTCGTTGGCACCGATAAAGCATGGACTGCATTTTACAGGGAAAAACGCCCAATCTTAGCGGATCTCGTGTTGGATAATCCTCACGACGTGACTAAGTACTACAAGCGTATCTCAAAATCGGCCCTATACGAAAACGCATACGTGGTTGAAACACAAATCGATCCTCCGAACGGAAAGAAAGGCTTTGTTAGAGCTACAGCTTCGCCCGTTTACGTGGAGGAAAAACTGCTCGGAGTTATTGAGACTCTCGAAGACCTGACCGAGCTGAAGAAGAAGGAGAGCGAGATCGAGGAAATGCTCGCATACACAGGAAAATGTCTTGCAAACCTGAGCGATGGAATAAGAAGGCTCTACGAAGGTGAGCTGGCAGTTAGGCTGCAGAAGTTAAAAGAGGACGAATTTGGCGAGACATTCGAGGCGTTCAACGAGTTTGCCGAAAGACTCCACCAGATCGTTAAGAGCGTTTATGACGGCATGAGCGAAACGACAAAGCTTCTCAAGGAGTCGAGCGAGGCGATAAATCAACTCAACGCAGGAATGGAGCAGATAAGCAGCGCATCCCAGCAGATATCAACTGGGAGTGAGAATCTTTCAAGGCTTGCGAATACCTCCTTAGCAGATGTGAAGTCTGCTGAACAGCTCTTCAAGGAGCTTGACAGAATAGCAAACGAAGCAACAAAGAAGGCAGAGAATGCGGTTAAGAAGGCGACTGAAACAAGTGAGACAGGGCAGAAGAGTGTTGAGAAGCTTTCGACAATAGTTTCAGAGATCGAGAAAACCGCTAAAATTGTGGAGTCTCTCGAAGCGGCGGTAAGGAACATAGGAAAGGTGACCGAGAGGATAAAGTCCATCGCGGACCAGACAAATCTGCTTGCTCTGAATGCAGCAATCGAGGCTGCAAGGGCTGGAGAGCATGGAAGAGGATTTGCAGTTGTTGCCGACGAGGTTAGGAAGCTTGCCGAGGAGAGCAGGAAGAGCACTGAGGAGATTGCAGAGATTGTTAGGAACGTGCAGGATGAGACAAAGAAGGTGATAGACGCTATAATGAAGGTCAGGGCGAATTCCGAAGTTGGAAGCAAGGAAATAGAGACTGCTCTGAACAGGGCAAGAGAAATAGCGGTATTCATCAATGCGATCGGAGAAATGATAAACTCGATAGCGAGCAAGGCTAAGGAAGGTGTGGCAAAGATAGAGCAGATTGCAAGAAGCTTCGAGGAGGTCGCATCCACTGCTGAGGAAAATGCTGCTAGTAGCGAGGAAACGTCAGCTGCGATTGAAGAGCAAACTGCTGCGGTTCAGCAGGTAAGCTCGAGTATGGAGAGGATAAATGCGATTGCAAATGAAACGCTTAAGGCGATTTCTGAAAGTTTTAAGCTCTAATTTTTGGAGGTGGTTGTATGCAGGCTATGAAGGGGGAAACCGTGCAGGTTATCGTTTTCAGGCTTGGAGAAGAACGCTATGGGGTTGACATATCGCAGGTTCGAGAAATAATAAGGCCATCGCAGATAACGCGAATACCAAACGCTCCAGATTTTGTTGAAGGTGTAATAAACCTTCGAGGACAAATAACCACGATAGTAAACCTAAGAAAACGCTTTGG
>CAZZIT010000091.1:0-21894 GCA_964654365.1 uncultured archaeon | reverse complement strand
TCCATCATAGCCGACATGTTCCTTAGGCGGGAATTTAAGGTCAACATCAGCGCGCTGATCCCTTCAGCCATTCTCTTCGTCCTTTTCAGTTCCTTCCTCTACTCCTCGGCCTTTGCTTACGCCTTACATGGTAGGAACTGGCTTGAAGTCATGTTCTGTTGGGAATGGATCCAGAGGTTCATCGATCGCTCCCTTCCATACTGGCTCTCTCAGGGCATAGAATCGCCTCACGATAAGCCCTTGTACTACTTCTTCAACATTCTTTTACGTTACGAGTTTCTCCCCGTTGCCCTTGCAGTTGCATCGATTCCGGCAATTAGGAGGAAGCTAAGAGGGCTGAGCCTTATTGAGGTCTTCGCACTCTGCTGGACGCTAATAGCATTCATTTTCTACAACGCCATGTCCTATAAAACTTCCTGGCTTGTCGTTCATCTCGCAACTCCCCTTGCTTTTCTCGCAGCAGTCTTTATCGGGAAGGAGGCTTTTTCCAGAAGAGAGTTCAGGCTTTTATACGTTTTCGGTCTCGTTGCCACCACATTCATTTCTCTGCACGTGACTTACGTGGATTACAACAACGTCGAGCAGCCGCTGATCTACGTGCAGACGCAGTGGGGTGCGGTTGAGATGTCGGAGAGAATCAGGGAGCTATTGCAGGAGGGAAAAAAGGTTGCAGTATTCGCAGTCGATGGCCACTACTGGCCTTTGCCTTGGATGCTCAGGCATGAAGTGGATAAGTATATGGGCAATTTGCTATTCACGAACTCTTGCCCGCAGGGATACGACTATGTTTTTGTCGTGCAGCGCGATTTCGGATGTCTTGAAGGCTACGAGATCGTGGGAAAGTACGAGCTGAGGAAGTGGTGGGAGTTCTATGAGATGAGGAAGATATGATCGTTAAAGTTGGAGGAAGCGTAGCAGATAGACTCGAGATTGTTTTCGACGCTCTAAGAAATCTTGAGGATGTGAAAATAATTCCCGGAGGATGGATCTTTGCAGATCTCGTCAGGGAACTTAATCCTGGCGAAGAAGCGTCGCACTGGATGGCAATTCTTGCGATGAGCATCTACGGATACTACATGCACGAATTCGGAAAGAAATATGGCTTTGAAATAGCCGAACCCGAGGAATTTAATTTCTTTGAAAGGAGGGGAAAATTCATCGTACTGCCATACAGGCTCCTTAGAAAGTTTGACGAACTCCCTCATTCTTGGGACGTGACCTCAGACGCAATAGCCGTCTGGATTGCCGCGAAAATAGGGTATAGGAGAGTCGTTAAGGTGACGGCTTTGGGTGGCGTTATCAGGAACGGGGAAATCGTTGAGAGGGCAGGGGCTTTCGAAGCTGGAGACTTGGTTGATCGCTATACTCCCTTTTTGCTCAAAAAAAATAATTTGGAACTTTTTGTCTGCTCTCCAGAGGAGCTAAAAAATTATATATTGAGAGGGAGAGCGAAGGGCACGTCCGTAGGGGGTGATTGAGTGGAGATCGCAAGGTGCATAAGCTGCGGGGCAATGCTTGTCGGTGCAGAACACGTTTCATTCCCGTGTCCGAATTGTGGAGAAACGATAAATCGCTGCAAGAGATGCAGAAGGCTTTCGAATAAGTACAGATGCTCATGCGGATTCGTTGGACCATGAGGTGGTGAGAATGGGCAGAGTCTTTTTAAAGCTGAGGGTTATGCCCGCGGATGTAGATGTCGATCTGGAATCGATCAGGGAGAAAATTTTAAGGCTTAATCTCGAAGCCGTCGAGATTCGGGATATTGCCGTTAGACCGATTGCATTCGGATTGAAGGCTCTTTTAGTCCTTGCCGTAATGCCCGACACTGAAGGAATCTCAGATCGTTTTGTAGAAGAAGTAGGGAAGATCGAGGGCGTCGAAAGCGTTGAAATCGAGGACATGGAGCTCCTATGAGGGTTACAAGGATCGTTGCCCCTCCGCTTGCCGCGAACTGCTACCTTTTGCTCGATGAAAAAAAAGCCATAATAGACGTTGGAGGCGACCCGGAGTTCATTTTAAGGGCGATAAAAAGATATATCGATCCGAAGGAGCTCGACTACGTTTTTCTCACGCACTCCCACTACGACCATGCGGCGGCGGCTGGATACTTTAAGGGAATTGCAAGGATTGCAATCCACGAGGAAGAAATGAGGCTTTTAAGACTGCAAAAATTCGCTCCAGTCTTTGGAATTAGATTTAAAGCCTTCGAGCCCGACATCTTGCTTAAAGGCGGTGAAGTTTTTGAGCTTGGGGAGATCAGCCTTGAAGTCATCCACACCCCCGGTCACTCTCCGGGAAGCGTATGCTTTTACGAGCCAGAAAAGAAGTGGCTCTTCAGCGGTGACACTGTGTTCGCCTACGGGAGCTTTGGTAGATACGACCTTCCCGGAGGGGATGGAAGATTGCTCTTAGAATCGATCGAAAGGCTTTCAAGGCTTGATGTTGTAAATCTTTATCCCGGGCACGAAGAAGTTGTGGAGGGCAACGCAAGGGAGAGCATCCTCGAATCCCTGAGGATTGCGAGGATGTTCATCTGATATGTGAAAGCTTTATATGCACTCTTGAAAGTGGATTATATCAAAATACGGTAGGTGATGAGTATGCCGAAGGAGAAGGAGCACATCAATGTTGCCTTCATAGGGCACGTGGATCACGGAAAGAGCACGACAATAGGCAGACTGCTGTACGAAATGGGAGAAATTCCGGAGCATATACTAGAGAAATTCAGAAAGGAGGCTCAGGAGAAAGGTAAGGCGACCTTCGAGTTTGCCTGGATTATGGATGGGCTCAAGGAGGAGAGAGAAAGAGGACTGACGATAGACGTTGCACACAGAAAGTTCCAGACAGATAAGTACTACATAACGATCGTGGACTGCCCGGGCCACAGGGACTTCATCAAGAACATGATCACCGGCGCATCGCAGGCTGATGCTGCAGTTCTCGTCATGGACGTCGTCGACAAGGTACAGCCACAGACAAGGGAGCACATATTCTTGGCAAGGACTCTCGGCATTAACCAGCTGATATGCCTCATAAACAAGATGGACAGGGTGAATTTCGAGAAGAAGGAATACGAAGCAGCAAAGGAAGCTCTTGCGAAAGTCCTGAGGAGTGTTGGATACAAGGTCGAGGAAATACCCTTCATTCCAGCATCGTCCTACTACGGGGAGAACATAACCAAGAAAAGCCAGAAGATGCCATGGTACAACGGACCCACTCTGCTTGAAGCCTTTAACTTGCTGAAGCCTCCTGAAAAGCTGGTAGATAAGCCCTTGAGAATTCCGATTCAGGACGTTTACTCGATCAGCGGCGTAGGTACCGTGCCTGTTGGCAGGGTTGAGAGTGGCGTGCTTAAGACAGGTGACAAGGTCGTATTTGAGCCTGCAGGGGTTAGCGGAGAAGTCAAGAGCATTGAAATGCACCATGAACCCATTCAGGAGGCGTACCCAGGAGACAACATAGGCTTTAACGTGAGAGGCGTTGCGAAGAAAGACCTCAAGAGAGGAGATGTCGCAGGGCATCCGACGAATCCTCCAACGGTGGTCAAGGACTTCACGGCTCAGATCGTGGTACTGCAGCATCCCACCGCGATAACGGTTGGCTACACACCAGTTGTTCATGCGCACACCGCGCAGGTTGCATGCAAATTCGTACAGCTGATCAAGAAGATCGATCCGAGAACAGGACAGGCGAAGGAGGAGAATCCGCAGTTCCTGAAGACAGGCGATGCGGCTGTTGTGAAGCTTGAGCCAACGAAGCCGATGGTTATCGAGAGGGTCAAGGACATACCGCCACTTGGCAGGTTTGCAGTGAGAGACATGGGCATGACGGTTGGAGCTGGAATGGTTCTGGATGTAACTCCAAGAAAATAAACCCCATTTTTTTGGTGGTTTTATGGCTATAAAGGGTCCAAAGGCCAGGATAAAGCTATCGAGTCTGAACCCAGCGGATCTCGACAGAATCTGCGCACAGATAAAGGAAATCGTGCTGAAAACTGGCGTTGAAATGAGCGGGCCAATACCGTTGCCAACGAAGCGACTGGTCGTTCCCTCGAGAAAGGCCCCGGATGGTGAGGGGAGCAATACCTGGGATCACTGGGAGATAAGGGTTCACAAGAGGCTCATCGACATTGCGGCGGATGAGAGGACTTTGAGGCAGATAATGAGAATTCAGGTGCCGAGGGATGTGAATATCGAGATCGTTTTGGAATCCTGATGCTATTCAGGGTCGTTTTTCTCGGCACCGCAGGTACAATTCCTTCCTTAGACCGGAACACTTCTGCGATTTTTGTTCAGCATTCAAATTTTCGCTTCCTTTTTGACTGCGGTGAAGGAACGCAGAGACAGATCATCTCTGCAAAGCTCGGTTTCAGGAATCTTGACCACGTTTTCATAACCCACATGCACACGGATCACTTCATAGGGGTTTTTGGTCTGATAGAGACTCTATCACTTAACGGCAGGAAGAGGGAACTCAATTTCTACACCCCAAATCCGGAGATGCTCAGGGCCCTATTCGAAATATTCGGCTACGACAAGCTTGACTACCCCATAGCGGTTAAAAGGGCGAGGGACGGGGATGAGATAGCTTTTAGAGGCTTCAAGGTCAGGGTTTTCAAAACGGAGCACATAGTTCCGAGCGTAGGTTATGCCCTGATCGAGGAGGATACAAGAAAATTTGACAGAGAGAAGGCTTTAGCTCTTGGAATTCCCCCGGGGCCACTCTATGCAAGGTTAAAGGGTGGCGAAAGCGTTTACTGGAAGGGAGAGCTGATCACTCCAGACATGGTTCTCGGAGAGGTTAAGAGAGGGAGAAAGCTCGTTTACACGGGAGACACGAGACCCTGCGAGAAAACTGTAGAAGTTGCAATGAATGCGAATCTGCTCATCCATGACGCATCGTTCTCTGAAGAGAAGAAGGACTGGGCTATCGAAACAGGACACTCTACAGCAAAGGAGGCGGCGGAGGTGGCGAAGAGGGCAAACGTCGGAAAGCTGGTTCTCACGCACGTAAGTGCGAGGTATTCCAAAAATCCAGAGCTGCTCCTCAGGGAGGCAATGGAAGTGTTCGATAACGTGGAAGTGGCGAGAGACCTTCTGGAATTCCAGATTCAGTAGGAATTTGGGGAAGTAGACTATTTTTAAAAAATTAGGCCAAGAAGATAAACTGAAGTGCGAGTAAAGCTATGGCTAATGCCACTAAGGCTACTATTTCGCTCATGTCCATCAGCGAGCTCATAATAATGGATCTATGTCAAAATATATAAACCTTTTCCTTATATGTAAAAATCTGTTATTACAATCATCATTATCATACAATCGAAACGTAGCAGCTCGGGTCCCATCCCCAGAGATTTCCCTTTCTGTAGGCCCTAACTCTGAATCCTCCGCAAAGATGCTTGTATTTGCAGATTCCACACTGGCCTTCAAGATATTTTTCTTTTTCTCTTAACATTTTAAAAAGCGGGTCTCCATACCAGATAGTCCCGAAATCCTGCTTCAGGAGATTTCCTGCTGTGTAATCCATCCAGAACTGGTTTGGATGCACGTTCCCTTCGGAGTCGATGCATACAAGTCTAATGCCCGTGCTGTCTCCACCCCTGTATCTGAGAAATTCCAGTATCTTCTCGTCTTTAGTCCTCTGGTAGAGGTATATTCCGTCGGAGGGATTGTCGACTGTGAGAATCTCCATTCCCTCCTTTTTGGCCTCTCCGATGAGGTAATCCACAGCCCTCCTTCTCGAAAGGTTGTCGACGTCGTCTTCAAACGTGGCATTTCCCGAGGGAACCAGATGATACATGCAGAATCTCGGTATTTCGAGCTCTCTTGCCAGATTAACGAGGTCGGAAAGCTCCAAAAAGTTGTATTTTGTCAGCGTGAACCTTATACCTGTCAATACAACTTCGTTTGCTATTTTCAGCCCCCTAACTGAAGCTTCAAACGCCCCCTTCAAACCCCGGAAGGAGTCGTGCGTTTTAATGCCGTCCAAGCTTATTCCAACGTAGTCGAAAACCCTCAGCTGATCGGCGATGTCGTCCTCTATCAGCGTGCCGTTTGTTGAGAGAACGACCTTCATCCTCCTCTTTTTGGCGAACTCGGCAAGTTCAAAAATGTCATTCCGAAGCAGAGGTTCGCCACCGCTGAACAAGATCAGAGGGACCTTGAAAGAAGACAGATCTGCGATGATCTTCTTGCACTGCTCGGTGGAGAGCTCCCTGCCCTTAACTCCTGCCTTTGCATAGCAGTGCATGCATTTCAGGTTGCATCTACTTGTTATGTTCCAAACCACGATTGGAACGAGCTTTGAGGAGAAATCCAGTAGCTTTTTGGGAATAAAACTCTCGTCGCCTTCGTATGTTAGCTCTTTCGAAACAGTTGAAGTTCCGCCGACCAATTTGCTCAGGCTTATCACAGTTTAACTTCTGCTTCGACTAAAAAACCTTGTCGATTGTTCGAAGATGCTTGGAGAAGTTTGGTTAAAAAAATAAAGCTACTGGCATCCTTCCATCTCGACTTTACCCTCTTCATCGTATATAATCATACATGTCTGTGAACCCTCTTTGTACATGCAGACCTTTTCTTTAGCCTTTCCAGAAATATCGTAGTTCTGTAGGCAGTATTTTCCATCCAGCTCGAATCCCTCAGCCGCTTTGTAGAATTTCATTGTTTCATCGTCGGTGGTCCAGAAAATAGCGTTTCTGTACCCCCACATACCTAACTCAGCTTTCAACATATCGTGGCAAAATTTTTGCTTGATCTCTCCAGAGGAGAACTCCATACAGCACATTTCCATACTTTTTCCAGCAACTGTCTGCTTCTCGATCCCCGTAACCTTGAATTCACCTTCTGGCGTCCTTATGAAAGACCCTACTGGACAGGTTACCTTTTCCTCTGTCTTCGAAGTCTGTATTGGAGTGGTTGTTGCGGGCGTTGTTTCGGAAGGAGCCTGTGCACAGCCCAAGAATAGAGCTCCAGCTAAAAATACCGAAAAACAGATAATTGCGGTCTTTCTTTCCATTTTTATACCCCCAATTGCGACAAATCTACTGCAATCTATACAATTTTTCTTTAGTACATTTAAACCTTTCCCCGAACTTTGGATCGACTCTTAGGTTTCCCTGAATAAAACCCTAAAACCCATGTTCCTCAGGATTCTAACGGCTTCGCGGTTGTAAGGGAACGTGTCTTTCGTTATGTAGTCTCCGATGAATTCTTCGGCAAGCTTCAACGGATCTCCGTCGATCTCTTCTGATTTTGAGAAAAATAAACTCATTTCGAGAAGTTTTCTTTTCAAATCTCCATCAAATTCGCTTCCATCGCTTACAGGTAGCCCTTTAATGCATCCCCGCCAGTAAACAACAATCCCATCGCCGAAAAGCTCCTGATATTTCGAGATCTGCTTTTTTCTGTAAAGCTCATAGGTTCTCAGGTCTGCAAAAAGAGCCTTGCTCTCGATCCACCTTATCTTCCGGCCAAAAAGTTCCAGTGGCTCCTCAAAAAAGAAATCGGGTGTCTTCTGCGTTTTTAGATCCTTTTCGGTTTTGAACTCTATCCCCAGGTCTTTGAGCTTTTCCTCGATGATCCTTTCTCCGATCTTTCCGAGCACGCCCTGAAGTTTTGCCGCTATAGGAGAGTAGACAAAATCCCTTGAGACCGCATTGTAGACAACCTTCGAAAGCTCATCTTCGAGCTCGTTCGGATTTCTGAGCGCATTGTTTATCTGCTTCGTCGTGAAATCCATTCCCTTGAGCAGTAACCTGACCTTTAAAACCGGGGTCAGTGTCAGCCATTCGGGAAATCTCTTTTTCTCCTTCCAGAACTCAAGGATCTCCTTGGTCCTGCCAGAGAAGAGATGATACTTCCTTTTGACGCTTTCGACCTTTTTCTGCATCAGTATTGCGTGTAGAATGCCCCTCGGAAATTTGAACCTATCGAAGTCGGAAATTCTGTTCAGATTTCTTCTGAGCTCGATGTAATCCTCGAACGAGAGCATCATATCCTTTCGCACATCCTTAAGTGCATTAGATAGTCGTCTATTGCATAGAGCAGTGAGCTCAGCTTTCTCGCCCTTATCTCGATTAATATTTTCCCATCCTCAAACTGACAGCTGCACCAGTGCGGGTCGTCAACCCTCAAGGCTCTTGCAATTTTATCGGCATCCTCGATTTCTATTTCTAAGCGAGCATAGCACAGCAAAGCCTGTCGACCTCCTTTAAGAATTCTTCCACCCTGTCTTTATCAATGTTTGCTCCTGCTGCCACTCTGTGCCCACCGCCTACGCCGTTTACTTTCAAGGCAGACAAACGCATGACCTCAGCCAGATCCAGTCTCCGGGCGATCTTTTCCGTCGCTCTCGCCGAAACCTTTACTTTTCCATCCGGTTTTATGTTCAAAACTATCAATGGTTTATCGGGCATCAAGTAGCGGGAAAGAACGGTTGCTATTGGGCTTGTAGAGACAGCGTCGTCCATGACGAGATAGCGGATGCAAAAGCCTTCGCGAACCTCTCTTCTCCTTCTCGAGATTTCCTCCAGGATTTCGGTTGTGAACCTTTCCGAGATCTCAATTCCGGTTTTAAGAGCCCCCTCATCCCCCAAGAGAATGCTTAAAGCCGTGCTGGTTTCTCCAGCTCTTCCACATGAGTTTACTATGTCAACCAGGCTTGTAGCATTCTGAACGGGCAAATTCTTCAGAACTATCTTCTTTCCAACTACCTGCTCGAAAACACCTTCGTAGGCTCCCATCCTTAGCAGCCTCAGGATTATGGCGTCTGCAAGCCTTTGAGTTTCCCTGAAGCTCAGCTGCTCAACGTCCTTCTCTCCATCAATTTTGAGCCCTCTCAAGAATTCTTCGAGCTCGTCCTCTTTTTTGTAAAAGTCAAGATAAGGCTCCAAGCTCATCTTTAAGGCCTTAGAGATCTTTCCTGAAGGTAAACTTATCCCAGGCTTCACTTCCACGAGCCTTGCGGTTACAGCCTCCTTTAGAATTTCTCCGTTTACTCCCAAGAACTTCTGTTTATCGCCAATCGCCCCTAGAATTGCTATAGGAGCAAGATCTCTGTTTTCCCCGATTTCCCTTGCAAAGAGGTATGCAATTCCGCTTGCTGAAACCTCTGTTGTGCCGTCAATTCCGACCAAGTGCGGATTAACGTGGGCCAAGTTCTTCTTTGGTTTTATCTCTCCCGTTGGCTTGTGGTGGTCCAGTATTATTATATCTCCCTCGATGCTCGACATCAGCTCGCTGTAGCCACTTCCCATGTCGGCGAAGATCTGCAGCCCATCGCTTTCTGGCTCGAAATCGTTTAATCCCTTCAGAAAAGAAAGATGAAAGCTTTTTCCGGCCCTAAGAAGGGCCTTCACAATAACCGCTCCAGCCGAAATTCCGTCTGCGTCGTAGTGAGTGTATACCCTCGCGAAGTCGTGCTTTGAAAGTAAGTTTGCTGCTTTTTTTGCGAGATCCCTAAGCTTTAAGCCCGAACTCATCATGAATTACTCTCACGGCGTTTATTCCGTCTTCTGACCTAACGGCGAAGGAGATGTTGTATTCTGAACAGCTCTGGCTGATCATCACCACGTTTATCCTATTCTTTCCGAGGGCTGAAAAGATCCTTCCAGCCACCCCCGGGGTTCCCGCCATACCTGCACCTACAGCGCTAACTATTGACACGTTGTCGATCCTCGAAACCCTGATCACACCGTTTTCGATACTCTTCAAAGCCTGATACGCCTTTTCCACGTCCTTCTTGTCCACGACGATCGAGAGGTTGAGCTCGGATGAGCTCTGAGAGACCATTATCACATTGACCTTTTCTTCTGCAAGGATTCTGAATACCTCAGACATGATCTCGGCAAAATCGAAACCTGCACCGCTTACATTGACGATTGCCGCTTCCTTTATAAGGCTAAGAGCCTTCACGATATCCTTGCTCTCCTTTGTATTTGCGCAGATCACAGTCCCGGGAGCGTCTGGATTGAACACGTTTTTAATCCTTACTGGAATTCCCTTTCTCATTACGGGAATTAGCGCTAAGGGGTGGAGGATCTTTGCTCCGAAGTGCGAGAGTTCCATCGCCTCCTGGTATGAGATCTCGGGTATAAACTTCGCATTCGGAACGAACTTCGGATCGCAGGTCATTATTCCGTCGACTTCCTTCCAAAGCCATACCTCATCCGCTTCGAGAGCCGATGCGAGAATTGTTGCGGTGTAATCGCTACCTCCTCTACCGAGTGTCGTGATACTGCCATCTGGAGCTGCGCCTATGAAGCCCGTGACTACAGGCACTGTTTTCTTTATCCTCAAAAGCGGATCCAGCCTTGCTTTGATTAGCTCTATGCTTCCAGGCAATGGTTTAGCCCTACCGTAGTTTTTGTCCGTGATTATTCCGGCATCGCCACCCGTAAGGGCAACGGAGTCCACCCCCAAGGAGAGGAGGGAACCAGAAAGGATTGGAGCGACCAACCTCTCACCAAAGGACACTATGTAGTCCTCGCTCCTCTTTGTGAGCTCTCCAAGGTAGTTAATTCCGAGTAAAACCTTTTCAAGCTCGTCAAACAGTCTTTCGAGCGCCTGTATAACTCTACCCTTTATCTCGTCGTTCAAAACGGCTTTTTCGACGGCTTCGTAATGTTTCTTCATCATCTCAGCGACGAACAGCTTTATGTAGCCAGAACTTGCCTCCTTGCTGCACGTATTGGCTGCTGAGATGAGCGAGTCCGTCACCCCTGCCATTGCGGAGACAACCACGACGACTTCATTACCCTCAGAAAACCTTTTGATGAGATTAGCGCAATGAAGTATGCTATTTCCATCCTTTACGCTGACCCCCCCGAATTTCATTACGATTCTCATAGATTCGCCCAATTCCCAAAGGAAATATAAATGTGTCGGATTATCAATTCTCTAACTTTTGCCTTCAGCTCCGCTGGGAAGAAAAATGGAGGACTACTTCCTTCTTATGACGATCTTCTGTCCTATGATCATCGTGCTCGGGATGAGCACAGTGTTTGAGTCAGATCTCCTTTCAGCCACTGTGAATAGGGTTCCGATTTCCTTTACAATCAGATCGCTCTCGCCCGCCATGTCAACGTTGTCCCCGATCTTGAAGGGCCTTGCCAAAAGCAGGAAAAGACCTGCGATTGCCTGTCCGAGCACTTGCTGGGTTGCAAAGCCAACCACCAATCCAATAAAGCCTCCTAAGGCAACTCCAGCTGCACCACCTGCAACTCCACCTGCGATAGCGGCAAGCAAGCCCCCGACTCCGAGAATCTTGACCATGTTTTTCAGGGCTGAGGCTGTTGAAACGCCGTATTTCGGCTCGGCCATTGCGTAGAATAGCGATGCGATCGAAGATATGATCAGCCAGCCTATTGCAAGCGCTGCTATTATGAACACGTAGGGCGCAAAGTCTGCAACTACTGCAAGGCCGCGCATTGGCGGGAATTTAGCCACGATGTCGGGGATGAGATAGTAGAAAACCCAGTTCAGAACTCCGAGCACGACAACGGCAATGACGACGTAAAGGATCAGCCTGCTGAGAGAAGCACTAACGGTGTCCTTTTCAGCCATGAGTTCTGTAGTTCTTAATGCTTATAAATTTTTAGATTTAAAACCCGTTAAACTACGTAAATTGCGGGCCTTCCTGGAAGTGACATCTTTTTTCTCTCCTCTGGTATCGCGGTCGAGTCAAGAGAGACCCTAACCTGAAATTCCCTTTCGAGAAAGTCCATGTTCTCCTCTATTATTTTTCTCTCATTTGGAATCAGCTCAGCATTTCCGAATCTCTTGGCGAAGTTGGCAATCTCGGCTTTATCAACTCCTTGGGAAGCAAGCCATTTCGTTGCCTCGCCCAACCCCTTTTCAATTGCGATCTCCAGAGCCCTGCGCTTCCACTCCTCAGCGGGGTGTATGTATACGACCTTGGGTCTCTCGACGAACTTCATGACCTCCTTTATATCTTCAACCAGCTGCTCCAAGTATCTCTCAGCCCTCTCAGCCTCTTCATCGATCTTCTTTGGATCGAACTCAGGATACCTTTCCAGGCTGACAAAGCCCTCATGCTTTAAATGCCAGAGCTCTTCGCACATGTGCGGGGCGAAAGGAGCGAGAAGCTTTATCCAGTCATCCAGAATGATCGAAAGATTTTTCCCGCCCCTGCGCAGATACCATCTGACAAGGTTCATCACTTCGAAGAAAGCGTAGTTCACAGCCCTCCTCGTCTGGAGCCTGTCCATCGCCTCCCTGACCTCTTTTACTGCCCTCTGAAATCTGCTGATCAGCCATCTGTCGAGCATTGTGATCTCGGTCGGTTCTCTGAGGTAGTTCTCCTTTACGAGATTGTAAAAGCGCTCCAGATTTGCGGAAAGCCCTTCGATTTCTCTGCTCTTCCAGTCTGCATCGCTGTCGTACTCTGCGGAGTGGAGTATGTAAAGCCTCGTGACATCCGCTCCGTAAGTTTCCAGAGCTCTCTTCATCGTAAGCAGTGGACCCTTGCTCTTGCTCATCTTCTGCCCCTCAAGGCTGACGTAGCCGTTAACAGCAATCGCTCTCGGCCAGAGACTCTTTTCGAAGAGGGCAACGTGATGGAAGAGGTAGAAAAGGAGGTGATTCGCGACGAGGTCCTTTCCACTGCTTCGAAGGTCGACGGGATACCAGTATTCGAACTCCCTTCTAATCTGCTTTATCAGATCCTCGCTCAATCCTGAGTTCTTAGCCAATTCTAAGCTGCCCTTTCCGAGGAGAACGTAATCCAGAACCTCCTTAGTCAGGTTCTCCGCTCTTATCTGGCCCGAATTTATGAACTTAGCGAGGATGTAGTAGCACATGTAGATGGTTGAATCCGAAAGGCTTTCGATAAGCCACTCCCTGTCCCATGGAATGCGGGTTCCAAGACCCTTTCTCCTCGCGCACGCCTTATCCTTGAGCCAAAGAATCTTGTTCCTGAATTCCTCCTTGTAGTAGTCTGGGATTATGGTCATTGAATCGAGGTGCTCAAGTACTCTTTCCTTCCAGCCCTCATCCGAGTACCTCAGGAACCACTGGTCCTTGACAACCTTAACGACGCACTTCGTTCCGCATCTGCAGACAACTGGCTTTTCGCTGAATTCGTAGAAGACGTCTCCGACCTTTAGGTCTTTCAGCTCCTTCTCAACCTTCTCCTTTGCCTCTGAAACCTTCATTCCCGCAAACTTGCCCGTGTTCTCGAGCATCACTCCCGTATGGAATTCCCTCTTGTAGAGAATCTTGGTTGCCTTTTCAAGCTCAGGATCGTTCTGGTCCTTTATTTTAAGCTCCTCGACGATTTCCTTTGCAGGAACATCCTTATTTCCCGAAGAGATTATCACGATCGGCTCTATGTTCGCGCCCAGGTCCCTTAGAGCGACAAAGTCGTATGGAGCATGCGCTGGCACGCTCATGACCACACCCGTGGCGTTGTCCATGTCGATGAATTCGGCTCCAAAAATCGGCACGGCCCTGTTCACAAGCGGTACTATAACTTTCTTTCCAATGAATTCCTTTGCATCGACTTCTTTGACAAGCTCAACATGCCTGTCCATGTACTTCAGCTTCTCAAAGGCTTCTCTGCTCACAATCCACTTCTCTCCATCGACCTTCGCGATTACGTATTTCGAGGGCCTGAGCCATATGTTCGTGACTCCGAAGATGGTTTCAGGACGGAGGGTTGCGCATGGGAATATGAGGTCCGAGTTCTCAAGTCTGAACTTTATCACCGTAAACTCGACTATGCTCGCCTCTTCTCCCATGAGCAGGTCGTGATCTTCGACTGGATTCTGGTCGTTTGGACAGTAGCGCACAGGGTGGCTGCCCTTTTCTATTAGCCCGAGTTCCTTAAGCCTCCAGAACTGCCACTCTATGAACTTCTGATATGCTGGATCCATTGTGGTAAACTTCCTTCGCCAGTCTATCGAGTAGCCTATCCTTCTCAGGGCGCTGAGGGCTTCCCTTGCGAAGTACTCAACTATTTTCTCAGGAGTCGTTAGCGTGAGCAGGTCCTCGAGCGGGACATCGTGGTACCTCGTGTAGACTTCCAGCGTTCTCTGATCCCGCTTTGCAATTAGCTCGGCTAACCCGATAATCGGCGTTCCCGTAACGTGGAACCCGAGCGGGAAGAGAACGTTGTAACCTTTCATCCTCATGTATCTGGCAAATGCATCCCCTATTGTGAACGTTCTCGTGTGACCAGCGTGCAGGTTGCCGTTGAGGTAAGGATAGGGAACGGTTAGGAAAAACTTTTCCCTCCCATCTGGATCTGCCTCAAAAATCCTCGCCTCTTCCCAGGCTTTCTGCCACTTCTCCTCGATCTCCTTGAACATAGCCTGAAAACCGTCAAAGGAGTTAAAAACTTATCTCAGAATGCCCCGGCTAAGAAGCCAACCAGGCCAAAGAGAGTGGCTATGAGCGTTTCCTTTCTATACCTCGGGATCTGGTTCGCGTCTCTTGGCAGTCGTAAGGCGACCGATATCAGCATTATGTCGGTAATCGCAACAGGAATGGCGTATTTCAGGTCATAGTATTCTGTAATTAGCAGTGGCGGAAAGAAGCTCAGAAAAACGGCAAGAAGGAAGAAGATGGAGGAAATCTTTGAGGCTTTATCGATCCCGTAAACCCTTGCAACGCTCCTCACGTTCCTCAAAGCGTCGCCCTCGATGTCTTCGATCCCCTTCATGACCTCTCGACCTATGCCTGTTAGAAAGGCGATCAGCGAGACGAGCAGAACCGCCTGGCTGAACCCAGCTATTATGCCGCCGAAGATGAACGGAGCTGCCATGGTGAATGCCACGTATGCGTTTCCTATGAACCCGAATTCCTTAAGCTTCGCGTTGTAGAGAAAGGCTATGGCAGTTACAGCAAGCACAAAAACGAGGGCTTCGATGGAGATCAGAGCGGCGGTGAGGAGTCCGAGCGGGAAAAAGACCGCTGAAAGGATCAGAGCAGTCCTTTTACCTATGTCGCCGCGAACGAGAGGTCTGTCAAGCCTCCTGTTTGCAACGTCGACCTCGTAGTCGAGGTAATCGTTCATGGCAAAGGCTGAAGCCTCGAGGAAGAGGGCAGTAAGAAATGAGAGAATTATCACTTCAGGGCTGGCCCCGCCACCAAGAAAGATACCAATAAGAACTCCCAAGCCATACATTATTCCGTGTTCGAGCCTCAAAAGCTCCCAGTAAGCCTTAAGGGATCGTTTCAAGGAACGCATTTATTCCCTTCTCGTAAATGACATTCCCCACGATAATCGTATCCGCATACCTGCTCATTTCCAGCGCTTTTTGCCTGGAATCGATTCCTCCCCCGTAGAAAAGCCTCGAAGACTTCAGGACTCTCTTCACCTCTCTGACAACGTTGGGATCCCCGTAGGTTCCGCTGTACTCTATGTAGATCACGGGAAGCTTCATCATCCTCTCTCCAACGAAGGCGTAGCTTGCGGCCTTCTTGGCATCTATGTCGCACTTTGCTCCTGTAACCCTTGCAACGGCTGAATTTGGGTTTAGCACTATGTAGCCCTCGAAAACTGCGCCCTCGAAGGTATTGGTGAATTCATCGAGTTTTTCATAGTGCATTTCTACCCATTCGGCATGCTTCCCTGTAATCCATTCTCCGACTTCAGCGTTCAGGACGACCGGGATGAATAGGTAATCCGCTTCGTAGATCACGTTGTCGGGGGACGAGGGCTCAAGAACTGTGGGTATGGAGTATTCCCTAACAGCCTGAAACAGGGCTTTTGCCTTATCGTAGGTCACATTTTGCGTTCCAGAAACCATTACAGCGTCTGTTCCGCTCTCGGCAACGGCCCTGATCAGCTCTTCACTGTTCTTCCTGTCGGGGTCCAGCTTTGTTATGTGCCTCCAGCTCCTCCATTTCATCGAAACACCGCATTTCTGGAGATTATAAATTTTTTTAAAATCTCAGCCTCGGATCTTTCTTTGCCGCATCCCTGACACAGTAATACTCTTTGCCAATCTTTCTCAGATAGGGGCACTTTTTGCCCGTGTAGCCGATGATGCAAAGTTCGCAATCTTCTTTATATACCCTCCTTCCCCCGAGCTTCTCCACTATGAGCCTCAAGTCCATCACCTTATACTCCTCGCTCATTTTAAAATATTTGCGAGAAAATTTTCAACAAGCTCTTTGCTCGGAAAAGCCCTTGCACCAACTCTTTCAACGTTGTATGCTCCGCAGAAATTTCCAAGCTTCAGGCAGACTTCCAGTGGATAGCCACTGATAAATGCGTAAAGAAAACCCGCAGAGAAGGCGTCTCCTGCTCCCGTGGTGTCAACGGCTTTCGCTTTAAGGGCTTTTTCGAACATTTTTCCCCCTTTCGTGTAGCAAACGCTACCTCCAGCACCCATGGTAACGATCAGGTAGTCAACAAAGTTCAAAAAATCCTCCGCTGATGCACTCAGCACTTCGAACTCGCTAGAGGACATTATCACCATGTCTGCAAACCTTAAAAGCTCTGATAGCTTTTTAAAGCCCATCGTTGCATACAGGTAGCCAGGATTGAGGATAACGAAGCCGTCGAAGTTTTCCATAACTTCCCTCTGCACATCAAAGCTGAATTCGCTTGGAAAAGGGTCAATGTAAAGATAATCCCCCTCTTTCACTTTGACAAAAGGCTTACCCGCAGCGTTTGGTTGCACGAAGAAGGTTCTTTCTCCAGTTCTATCCACAAAGACGAGGACTTTCCCAGTCAATTTATCCGTTATCTCTGCAATAACCTCAGCTTCCGTGTTCTCAACGAAGTATTCCGCATCGGAATCCTTTCCGAGAGTCGTGAAAAGCTTCGTTCTCAGCCCGAGCCTTGCCAGGTTGTGCACGACGTTTGCACCAGCACCACCAGGCGATCTGGTTGCGGAGAGAATTCTTGCGTGCCCTCCAAGGGTAGGAAAAGATTCTATGAAGTAAATGTAGTCAACAAGAGCCGGACCATGGGCTGAAATCATGCCTCCCCTGTTTCTCCCTCAGAATATATTTTCTTCCGTTTCTTATTTTTCGATTTCATCATAATTGACACCGAAAAATTTAAATAATATAATGTCGGACAATATGCACCAAAAAGGGGTCATGAGGCGGACAGATGGTGGACAAAAGATGCCATCTGTGCGCCGAAAGATGGCGAAATTTCCGGTGGAAAGATGCCCGCAACAAGAAAGATCAGCATAAGGCTCACAGAGGCCCAATACAGCAAATTGGAAGTTTTAGTTGAGCTCGGAGAGTATACCTCAGTTAGCGAGGCGATTAGGGCCGCTGTTAAGAAGTTCATCGAAGATCACAAGGAGCAGATCGAGAGGGCTTCTCATTTGCGGGATCTGAGTTAATGTTCTGGAGGTGTGTAGGATGAAAAGCATAGTTAGTAAGGCCCAGCAGTATTTGGAGCAGGATAGGGTTAGGAGGGAGGAGAAGGTTAAGGAAGTGAAGGACTTTTTCGAAAAGCCGAAGATATTCGTCGTTGGCTGTGGAGGGTGCGGGAACAACACGATAAACAGGCTTTCGCACATGGAGCTCGATGCGACCACGATAGCGATAAACACGGACAAGCAGCACCTGCTGATGACCAAGGCGGACAAAAGGGTCCTGATCGGTAGAAGTCTTACCAGAGGTCTCGGAGCTGGTGGCTATCCTGAGGTCGGGAGAAAAGCTGCCGAGCTTGCGAGGGGGGTGCTCGAGGAATTGCTCGCAGATGCCGACATGGTCTTCGTTTGCGCTGGTATGGGTGGAGGGACTGGAACTGGCTCAGCTCCTGTCGTTGCGGAAATCGCGAAGAGACAGGGGGCCATAGTCGTTGGATTTGCCCAGATGCCCTTCAAGGTTGAGAGGGCGAGAATAGGTAAGGCAGTTCAGGGGCTGAGAGAACTCAAGGAGAACTGCGACACAGTGGTCGTGCTTGACAACAACAAGCTTGTTGAGTACTATCCAAACCTGCCAATAGATGCGGCCTTCAGCGTAATGGATCAGCTCATAGCTGAGACCATAAAGGGTCTGACAGACACGATCACTCGCCCATCTCTCGTCAATATAGACTTCGCAGACCTCAAGGCCATAATGGGCCACGGCGGAGTTGCCGTGATGCTCGTGGGCGAGGCAAAGGCGCAGGATAAGGCTTCAACGGTAGTTAAGGACTGCTTATCACATCCATTGCTGGATGTAGATTACCGCGGTGCTACAGGGGCACTCGTGCACATCTCAGGAGGTAACGATCTAACGCTGAAGGAGGCCGAGGAGATCATAAGGAATCTAACTTTCGAGCTCTCCGACACCGCCAACGTTATCTGGGGGGCGAGGATTTCGAAGGAATTTGAGGGATTTGTCAGGGTTGTCGCTATAATGACGGGTATAGATAAGGAAATTGTTGGCAGTGAGGAATACGAACGTGCTCTTGAGACTCCAAGCCTGCAGAAACCCATTTTGAAGGAAATTGGTGCCAAACAGGAGAAAAAGGTAGTAAAGAAGCTTGCAATCGATACCCTTTGATTTCTTATTTCCTATTTTTTGAAATGAAGAGTTCATCTGTCACCATAACCTCTTCTGCTGGTCTTTCCGCGATTCTACTCAACAGCACTTTACCGTATTCTCTCCAGACTTCCTTTGCAATCGAGACATCCTCTTTATCCCCCCAAGCTACAAATGTCGGTCCGTTTCCGGATAACCCGCAGCAAATTTTCTCGCTCCAAAGCCTTTCAGCGATCTCCAAGGGATAGCCGATCATCTCGCAGTAGAACTTTGTATTTTCAACCATTGCATCGAAGAACCTGTGCTCCTTTATCATTTTCAAGGCGTTGCTAAGCTTAAGAGCATTGCTTTTTATCTTATCCCAGTCAATATTCCCCCTTTCGAACTCTGGGACAAGTATTGCGGCTCTCCCCTTCTTCGGCAACCAGCACCTCAGTCTCATTTTATAGTTTTCCGAAACAACAATACCGCCAAGCAGAGAAGCTGAAGCGTCGTCAAAAGCACCAGTATAGCTTATTCCTGCCTTTAAAGAGAGCTCTGCGTTCATCCTCAGTATCTCATGAGCGTAAAGCCCTTTTTCTTTGAACAGTGCGCAAAGAATCGCGTTGAGCAACGCCGAACTGCTTCCGAGACCGCTCCGTTCGGGAATATCGCTTCTAACTATCACATTCGCTTTTATGCCGAAAGGGGAAAAAATTGTAGCCAAAAGCTTCGGATCTCTCTCTTCCCCGTTCACAATCAGAGAGTTCTCGGAATCCCACTTTAATTTTACTCTCGTGGTTATACAGAGCCCGAAGGCACTTCCAATTCCTGTGGCGAGTGCATTAAGAATTGTGCCAGCCGCGTAGGCCTTTCCCTTCATTCACTCACCGAAAACAGAAAATAGCGCTATTCGCTCTCTTATGAGCAGCGGTAGTTTCTCAATTCCCGCGATCCTGATTTCCTCCTCCGAGATCTGGTAGTGCTCCTTAATCAGCTCGATGTCGTATTCGGGGGAGAAGTTCTCTTCGGTGAAGTCCAGTTCCGAAAATTTCTCCTCATCCAGCACAACTGCGATGACTCTCTTCTTTCCAGCAATTTTTTTTGCAATCTCGATCTGTCTTGTTGCGGAGTAATAAAGCAGGATCTCAATTGCGAGAGACTTCGAGATCCTTTTTCCAGAATTCCAGGCATTGAGTGCTTTTTTGGCTGCAAACTCAACGTTCGAAAGATCGACGACGTATCTCGAATCGATGAGGCATGCAAAATCACCGAAAACGGGCTCTTTTAGCTCTCCAAACAAAATCTTCATAGGACTCTCATGGTCGACTCCATCCTTACACCCCTATCTGTCAGCTCGTATCTCATGATCGCTCTCGGAACGACGATTCCCTTGAATTTTATGAACTTTAACTTTCTGTGAACTTCGTTCTCGAACTCTTTGAGGCTGAGCTCTATAACTCCGTCGCAGAAGTGCTTCACAGCTGTTTCCTGTGAATCTCCAACCATTCCTTTTGTCATCAGGAGCACGTAGGCGGACTCGTTCTCCTTAGCAAGGTTTGAGAGGAACTCTATCAGTGATATCACGTCCTCCTGCGAGTATTTTGAGAAGAAGTAGACCAGATTGTTTATCACGACCCTGTCGAACCTCTCGTTTTTGAGTATAGTCTGAATCCCTGTAAGGACATCGTACATCGTTTTCCTAAGGTACCCCTTCGGGTCGGTTTCTTCGCGGCCTTTCAGGCTCAGTATCGTGAAATCTTTGTATTTGTCAAAGTATAGGTTCAGGAAATTCCTTACATCCTTTGCTGAGTCGTCGGTTGCTATGTAAAGCACGTTCTCGCCATTGTTTGCACCCTCTACTGCGAAGTGGTAGGTGAAAACATCTCCACCAGCTCCGGGCTCCTCGAGAATGAGCAGAACTGTTCCTGCAGGCACTCCTCCGCCAAGCTGCACGTCAAGGGAAACGATCCCTGTCCTGTAGATCTTCATCATCAACCTGACAACGCCAAAATTTAAATACTTTTCATTTCCTCTTGACTATCCTGTAAAAGCCGTATTTGGGGCAGAACGCTTCTCCCATCAGCTTTAGCTTTGAAAGGATCTCTCTCGTCTTGCTTTCCTCAATTCCAGCATCCTCGGCCCTCTTCACGATCTCATCCTCGGGTGCCCCGTTTTCGCTCAATTCTTCGAGTTCCTCGATGATCTTTTTAATCGTCCAGATTCTGTCCCTCTGTCTCTTCGAAGTACCCGTGTAAGCGTAGTCGATGTCCCACTCGCCGGTTTCGGGGTCGACGGCTATCTGTGCGAGGCACCTCTTGACGATTCCAATCACCCTTTCAACATCCTCCTCGGAAACCGTTTCGCTCAGGCGTATCCTTGCGGATGCTTCTGCAAGTCTGACGATGCTTTCGAGCTGTCTTGCTGTTATTGGGACTGGCGAGTTCTCCTTTGCCTTGGCACGTAGCGAAACGTAGAAGCTCTCTATTCTTCTCTTCGCCTCCTCGCTAAGGATTGGGTAGATGTTTTTCGCGTAGGCTATGTATTTCCTGAAGAGTTCGGGATCTATTGCGGGCTCAATTTTTGAAATCTTTGTCTTCAAGTCTTCTTTTAATTCGCTCTCCCTGAATTTCTCCAGCATTTCACCCAGCTGGTGCATGTTGAGTATGTGGCTCGCAAGCTGCTGGTCCTTCTCTTCTCCGGGCTCGTCGGTCATCACAAAGATGAGGTCAAATCTCGAGAGTAGTGTCGGAGAAAGCTCTATCTGCTCAGCTATTGGAGAATAGCGGTCAAATCTTCCAAGTTTCGGATTAGCAGCAGCGAGCAATGCGCATCTCGCCTTCAGAATGGCATTTATTCCCGCCTTTGCGACGCTTATCGTCTGCTGCTCGAGAGCTTCATGAAGCGCGGATCTATCCTCTTTCCTCATCTTATCGATCTCGTCCACCAGTGCAACGCCCTTGTCTGCCAAAACGAGTGCACCGGCTTCGAGAGTCCACCTTCCGTCTATCTCATCCCTTACAGCAGTGGCAGTAAGCCCGGCCGAAGTTGTTCCTTTTCCTGTAGTGTAAACGCTTCTAGGAGCAATTCTGTGCACGTATTTCAGCAACTGCGATTTTGCAACACCCGGATCGCCAACGAGCAGGATGTGAATGTCTCCTCTTATCTCTGTTCCGTCTGGAAGTTTTTTGGCAACGCCCCCGAAGAGCTGCAACGCGATCGCGAGCTTTATATCCTCGTGACCATAGATCGAGGGAGCTATTGTTCTCACCACCCTCTCGTAGATGTCATCGCTGTTTGCAAGCCTTATTATTTCTTCTTTATCCTTTTCGGTTATCTCGAACTCCTCGTATTCCTGCTGGAGCATCTCTATGGAATTTCCCTCGATGAACAGGTCCATGTGGGTCAGCAACCTCTGCTGGATTCCCCTCGGCTTTGCCCTCACTATGCCGTT
>CAZZIT010000090.1:0-4817 GCA_964654365.1 uncultured archaeon | reverse complement strand
AGCCATTAAGGGTATAATCGAAGCCCAGGAAACAGCAACAGCAAGCAAATACACCAGAGAGCCCTTCCGCAGATTCTCCATTCCCTCGTTCAAGTCGGTCATCGCAACGGTTTTAAAATTGAAATTATATAAACTTTTCTTAGCACATTAACTTTCAAGGATTTTTCTGACATCCTCTCTAAGGACTCCAGAATAGTTCTGAATCCTGTCGGAGAACTTTTCGAGCTCTGGATCAACGGGCAGGTAGTCCACAGTTATTCCGTACTCTTTTCCAATCTTCTCAACGATTTCAGGCTTTCCAAAGGGATAAATCTGGCCATTTGGGCTGTTCAGGTAGCACATGTTTGCCACGAGCCTTTTTACCTCAATTTTGGACTCGAGCAAGTAGTCGAGCATCTGCTTTACCACCATCACTGATAGCTTCGATGGCAGTGTTACGAGGATGACTTCTGGATTGGCAACCCTTCTCAGCGTAAGGAGTTCTTCTCCCATTCCAGGTGGTGTGTCGATTACTACAGTGTCCTCTTTGACATTTGCAAGTCCGAGAAGGGATTCAAGTACATTACCTTCCTCCTTTCCAGGTAAAACTATGTAGCGATCTCCTACAAGCCCACCGACGCTGAAAATGGACAGGTTTCCAACTATGAATGGCTCAATTCCTTCCTTGCTCACCTCATGGAGACAATTAATTCCAAAAAGCTTTAAGGTGGAATTTCCGTAGATATCGAGGTCAATTAGAGCTGTTTTTTGCCTTTCACTTAAATTGAGGGCTATTAAGGATGCGATGGTGCTCTTTCCAACTCCCCCCTTCGCGCTCATCACAGCAAGAACCTTCTTATCCTTAAAACGCTCCCTTGCAAGCTCGAGGAGCGGATTCATACCTCTATCCCCTCGACCCTGATCGAGGAATCGACCTCGAGGTCGTGGGAACCACATTTCGGGCATTTTGCAAACGCTGTTATGAGCGATGGGATAATGTGAAGCGGGTTCTCCTCGCCATAGTCCCTCAATACTGGATCAAGCTGGCCCCTTATGTCATTCAGGGTAAAAAGGTTTCCACAGCTTCTGCATTTGAGGTTCTGGTCTCTCACACGGACTTCGAGTTCTGCATTGCAGACCTTTGACTCCTTTTTGATCGTGTTGAAAGCCTCAAGGAGCAATTCGACTTCGAGCATTGAGAGAGAGGGGATTGAGAGAAAGACCCTCCTTACATCCAAGTTCTTTTCCATGGACCACCTCTCAACGCTGCTCACGACTGCCATCGCAATGGCCCACTCATGCATATGTTTTGAAATCCCGGATAGTATTTAAAGGGCTCGTCGCTGAAAACAGACTAAACAATTAATTATGCATGAGTAGCAAAAATTCTGCTTGGAGTAACAATTCAGAAAGCCTTTTGGGGTCGCATCTTTCGCAATCTATTTATATTACCATGCTTTTCGCTAAAGCAGAGCTTTAGAGGGTGATAGCTTTGATGGGAAAAAGGATTAGGAAGGAGAATTTAAAAAAGCTGTTCGATGACATAAGCAAAGAATACAAAGTGATCGCTCCAGTGAAGAGAAAGGACGACTACGTTCTAATGGAAGTCAAAGACTTCAGCGAAGTCGCGCTGGACTATCCAACCACAGTTTTACCACCGAAAAAATTCTTGCTTCCCTACAAGGACGCCATGTTCACATTTGACGGCGGAGAGTTCAAGGAGACGATTCCCGATGAGAAAATAGCCCTCTTTGGAATTCACCTCTGCGACGTAAATGCGATCGGAAGGCTCGATCTGGTGTTCTGGAACGACCCCTACTATAAGGCAAGGCGAGAAAAAATGCTCATCGTCGGCATATCCTGCAAGCCATCGGAGAGCTGTTTCTGCAAGTCCACAGGAGCGAACGTTCTGACGAACGCCTGCGATCTGTATCTGAAGGCTGAAGGAGACAGCTATGTGGGATTTTCGATGACTGAAAAGGGAAGGAAATTGCTATCGCAGCTCTACTTCGGCCCCGAGACCGTAGAAGAGAGGGAAGTGAAGATAGAATACGAGGAAAAGATACCGCTCGACATTTACAAGATCGGGAGAAGGATCTTGGAAGACTACAACAATCCGATCTGGGAGGAAACTGCGAAGAAGTGCCTTGCATGTACCAACTGCACTCTCGTTTGCCCGCTTTGCTACTGCTACGATGTTATCGACGAAACCTTCGTGGTTCCCAACGAGGGGCAGAGGATTAGATGCTGGGACTCCTGCCTTCTCCTTAGCTTTGCAAGGGTCGCGGGTGGGCACAACTTCAGAAGGGACCTCAAGGGAAGATACAGGAATGTGTACACTCACAAGTTCAAGACCTTCGTTGACGAATTTGGCGTTCCGAGCTGCGTGGGATGCGGAAGGTGCGTAACCTTCTGCCCGGCTGATATAGACCTGAGGGAAAATCTCAGCAAGTTGGGAGGTGCATAAGGATGGAGAATATATACAAGCCCTTTAAGAGCAAGATCCTTAAGGTTACAGAGCAAACCTACGACACCAAGGTTTTCAGGCTCGAGGTTAAAGACTTCAAGTACATGCCGGGTCAATTCGTAGAGCTCTCGATCCCCGGCATCGGTGAAGCTCCAATTTCGATAACTTCAAGCCCACACGAGGAGGGATACATAGACCTCTGCGTCAGAAGGGTCGGAAACGTCACCAACGCTCTTCACAGGATGAAAGCAGGTGACTACGTCTGGATCCGTGGCCCATACGGCGTGGGATTCCCCTTTGAGACGATAAAGGGCAGAGACATCGTATATGTTGCTGGCGGAATAGGAATGGCTCCTCTCAGGAGCTCCCTGAACTACGTGCTGCATAACAAGAAGGAATTCGGAAAGATCACGGTCCTTTACGGTGCCAGAACTCCAGCTGATCTGCTCTTCAAAGAAGAGTTCGACAGGTGGGCTAAGGAGTGCAACTTCTTAGTAACTGTGGACTCCGACAAGCTTCCCGATGGAAAGCCAAGTGGTTGGAAGGGTAACATCGGAGTTGTGACAACCCTGTTTGCGAAACTAAATTACCCGATAAAGGATGCAGTCGGAATAGTCTGCGGTCCTCCGGTGATGTACAAGTTCGTCATTCAGGAGTTCAAGAAGGCCGGAATGCCTGAATCGTCGATTTACGTTTCTCTCGAAAGGCACATGAAGTGCGGAGTTGGCAAGTGCCAGCACTGCCAGATAAACAACAGATACTGCTGTCTCGATGGCCCCGTGTTCAACTATGCAGAAGTGAAGCAGTTGCCTGAATCGATATGAGGTGATCTGAATGAAGCCGAAGGTTGCAATTTTCGATTTAACAGATTGCGAAGGTTGTGAAGTTCAGATTGTAAACTCGAAGTTCATAGACAGGGTTCTCGGTGGTGTAGAATTCGTCCACTTCCGCCTTGGGCAGAGGGTAAACAGGTGGGAGGAGTTCGATGTTGCCTTCATTGAAGGTGCTGTTATCACGAGCCACGAGCTTGAGCTTGTGAAGAAGATCAGGGAGCACAGCAAGATCGTCGTCGCTTTGGGTAGCTGCGCCTGCTTCGGAGGAATTGCCGCGATAAGCAACTTCATGGACATAAACGAGGCGAAGAGATACGTCTACGGCGAGAATGCCGACAAGATCGAAACGCTGTACATAAAACCGCTGCCTGAGATCATTAAGGTGGATTTCATGATTCGCGGATGCCCGATCGTGCCTGAAGACTTTGAAAGAGTTGTGAGCGATCTCTTTGCAGGCAGAATTCCGAGAGAGCACACAAGACCAGTGTGCATGGACTGCAAGAGCAGGGGGAATCCATGCCAGCTGCTCAAAAATGTCCCATGCGCCGGTCCCGTGAGCTATGGAGGCTGCGGCGCTCCTTGTCCGTCTGCAGGAATGCCGTGCGACGGTTGCAGGGGCCCAATTGAGGAACCGCAGATGAGTGCTGAACTTGAACTTCTGAAGAAGATAGCATCCAAGGACGACATAGTCAGGCTCTTCAGAAAGTACGCACCCATGGCTCCGCTGTTTAAGGATGTTGGAGGTGAAAAGCTATGATCTATGACGAGTTTGTAACCCAGATCGAGGGCCACGGAAGAATCTGGTTTGACATCAAAGACGGTAAGGTCGTTGAGGTGCGCCTTGAAATCCATGAAGGCTCGAGGCTCTTTGAGAGCTTTTTGAGAGGCAGAAGAGCTGACGAGGTTCCCCAGATGTCCTCGAGAATTTGCGGGGTTTGCCCTGTGCCGCACAACATGGCCGCAATTCAGGCCTTGGAGAACGCAATGGGCATTGAAGCTTCGGAACAAACAAAAATGCTGAGAAGGTTCATGATATCCTCACAGATGGTTCAGGATCATGCCCTGCATCTCTATGTGCTCGCAGCAGCAGATTATCTGGGCGTAACCGGAATATCCGAGGTTTACGCGAAGTTCCCCGATGCCGTGAAGAGGTGCGTCAGGATAAGAACTGTTGGAAACAGGGGCATCGAATTAGTTGGAGGAAGGGCCGTTCACCCGATCAACTCAATTCCAGGAGGTTTTGCGAAGCTCCCGACAAGGGAGGACATGGAAAAGATTGCAAAGGACTTCAAAGCGATACTGAATGACTGCATCGAAACCTTCAGGCTTTTTGCTAGCCTAAAGTGCCCGGATTTTGAGAGACCGACAGAGTATCTGGCAATAGATGACGGAAAGCACTTCCCTGCCTACGCAGGGAGGCTTGTGACAAACAGAGGCCTCAACGTGGAGGCAAAGGAGTACAGGAACCACATCAAAGAGGTTTTCAAGCCATATTCGAACACGAAGTTCTGCGTCATGAATGGGCATGGATTCCATGT
>CAZZIT010000089.1:0-1582 GCA_964654365.1 uncultured archaeon | reverse complement strand
CCTCCCCAGGCTATAACTCCCCCGACCTTCTCCGTGATCTCCCTGATCTCCTCGATGCTTAGATTCACGTCAGCGAGAACTTCCATCGTGTCTGCAGTCCCGCTTGCCGAAGTTATCGCCCTGCTTGCTGTCTTTGGAATTAAAAGACCTGCTGAAGCCACGGTTGGGACTGCAATCAACTGGAATTCGTTGCTCGGCAATCCGCCTATTGTATGCATGTTTACGACTATCCCCCTTTCAAACGAGATTCTCTCTCCATTTTCTACCATTGCTTCGACCATCCACTGCACTTCCTCCTCGCTCATTCCTACGATCTCGTTTTCCAGAATGAAGGCCGAAATTTCGAGATCGTTGAGCACGTTCTTTGCAATGTCCTCAATTATGCTTTTTATCTCTAAAGCCGAATACCTCCCGCCATCAAGCTTTTTTCTTATAAATTCGACCGATTTCGGTCTTGATACGGGATAGACTTCGGCCATGCACTTCTCATCTAACCTGCAGGCTTCAGCGGTGAAGGAGCAAACCCCGATCTCCCCTGGTTCCACGAGATCTGTGAAGTCCGCCTCGGCAACAAAGGATTCCTTTCCAACTATTACCTTCACCCTGTCCCCGGGTAGCAATCCCAAATCCTCTGCGTCGCTTTGATTTAGCACGACGCTGTACTTTTCGCTTCTGAGGGGTAAGACCTTGAGCCTGTATTTCATTAAAGCACCAGTGTGTTGAGGGGATATTAATTTTTCCAAATCTACGTGATGAGCTTTCATTCATCTTCGCAATTTTTTAAATTTTTTGCAATAAGGAGGAAGATTTTAATAGTCCTCTCAGAAGCTTGAATCGTGAAAATTGGACTTCAGCTGCCAGACGGTCTGAAAAAGAGGGCGTTTGAAATCTGCGAGGATCTGGGTTCTGAAGTGATTTTGAGCGGAGAAAGCTGTTATGGTGCCTGCGATCTGGATCTGAGCCTTTTAGCAGACGTGGATGTGCTTTACCACTACGCCCATACCGAGGTGGTTAAATTCGAAAGGGTCGTCTACATGCCCTACTTCGTCGATTACGATGTAGAAAAGGTCGCCGAGAGAATTAAAGTTCTCCAAGAGAGAGAAATAGCCCTGATCGCCACAGTTCAGTACTGCCATAAACTTTCCGAGCTGAAAAAAATTCTCGAGGGTTCCGGATTCACAGTCGAACTCAGAAAAGGTGGTGAAAGGATAAAATTCCCTGGCCAGGTTCTCGGCTGCAACTATTCTGCACTGAGAGATTGTAGGGCTTCGGCGGTGGTCTTCGTTGGGGATGGAACCTTTCACGCGATAGGGGCATCAATTTACTCCCGCAAAAAGGTTTACGCGGTCAATCCGATTAATCTTGATCTGATAAAAGTCGATGCGTCCGATTTCATTAAAACGAGATACCTTCAGGTATCCAGATGCGTCGGGTTGAGCAAGGTTGGAATTCTGGTTTCAACCAAGCCAGGGCAAAAAAGGCTTAATTTGGCTTTTTCGCTCAAAAAATTGGCCTTGGAAAGAGGAATGAAAGCGTTGATTGTCTATATCAACGAAATAACCCCGGAGAAACTGATGAATCT
>CAZZIT010000088.1:0-6075 GCA_964654365.1 uncultured archaeon | reverse complement strand
ATGATCTTCGTTTACGTCTCGCTCGCGATAGCGCTTGTTCTTCTGTTCTTAGTCGACAGAACTCTCAGGTCAAGATACGGCTTCATGATGGGTGTGATAAACGAGGACGAGGACGTTGCACAGTCTTACGGAATCAACGTGAGGCAGATAAAGATCATAACCTTCACGCTGACGAGCGGAGCGATGGCTATCAGTGGATGGTTTTTGGCACACTACCAGGGATCGTTCTCTGGACCGGTGTGGCTTATGCCCCCCTTCCTGATCATGGTGCTTCTGACTGCCACCTTAGCAGGTAAGGGTGCAATTTACGGCGTAGTGATAAGCGCCTACTTCGTCGCGACGATGAGAGAGATCACGAGAATAACCTTTGGAGATCTTTCAGTGGTCGTCTTATTCCTGATACTACTCCTTCTGCTCTACTTCCTGAGAGAGGGATTCTGGGGACTTTACAGGAAGAGGAGATACAGAGAATATGAGCCATCGATCAAGGTTAGGAAAAAGGTCTGAGGTGATCGGATGCTAAAGGTGTCAAATCTAACGAAGAGGTTTGGAGGTATCATAGCGGTAAACGATGTGAGCTTTGAGATCGAAAAGGGAGAAATAGTTGGCCTCATCGGACCCAACGGAGCTGGAAAGAGCACACTGATAAACCTGATCTCTGGCTTTTACTTCCCAGACAGGGGGAAAATAGAGTTCAACGGACAGGACATAACGAAGAAGAGAATGAATGAGAGGGCCAAGCTCGGAATTGCAAGGACATTCCAGAATCCGAGAGTCATCTCGAACATGACTGCGCACATGAACGTTCTATACGCAATTCTCGGAAGCAATCATGGCAAAAAACTCTCGATGACGGAGGCAGGTGCTGAAGCTATATACTACCTCGACCTGTTCGGCCTCCTGAAAAAGAGAGATGTCCTAGCTTCGGACTTGGCAATATACGAGCTGAGACTTCTCGAGCTTGCGAGGGCACTGGCATTAAAACCGAAGCTTCTGCTCATAGACGAGGCAATGGCCGGATTAAACCCCGCAGAAGCTGAAAGTGTTTCAAAGCTGATAAATAGGATAAGAAACGAATTCGATCTGACGATAGTGTGGATAGAGCACGTGCTTAAGGTTTTGATGAAATCCGCGGAGAGAGTCCTTGTGATGCATTACGGGAAGCTAATAGCAGACGGAAAGCCGGAAGAGGTCGTAAGAAAGCCTGAAGTTGTTGAAGCATACATAGGAGAGGAAGAAGTATGATGAGCGTCGAGGATTTGGAAGTATGGTACGGAAAAATACTGGCGGTGGACGGGGTATCGATTAAGGTAGATAAGGGAGAAATAGTCGGCCTCATCGGACCCAACGGAGCTGGCAAGAGCTCGATAATGAATTCGATCATAGGTGCGGTGAGACCAAAGAAGGGAAAGATCACGTTCAATGGAGAAAACTTGATAGATCTTCCGACCTACGAGATAATAAAGAAGGGTGTTACGATAGCACCTGAAGGAAGAAAGCTGTTTCCATTCCTCACGGTAGAGGAAAACCTCCTAATGGGTGCAATCAACGGCGATACCTGGAAAAGGAGAAAGAGTTCTCTCGAGTTCATTTATTCGAAGTTTCCAAGACTCAAGGAAAGGAGAATGCAGATGGCGGGAACTTTGAGCGGTGGAGAGCAGCAAATGCTAACCATAGCAAGAGCCCTTATGGCCTCTCCAAAGTTGCTTTTAATCGACGAACCAAGCCTTGGATTGGCTCCAAAAATTTCCCTCGAGGTCTATAGGCTCATTAAATCCCTAAGAGACGAGCACAAGATCACGATACTGCTCTCGGACCAGAATGCGAGGAGGGTTCTCCAGATAAGCGATCGAGCATATATCATAGAGAACGGGAGGATAAGGATGGAGGGTGTGAGTGAGGAGCTGGCTAAGAATGAAGATGTGAGGAGGGTGTATTTGGGCTTATGACGGACTATTTCAGCTTTGTGGAATCTTTATTTAAGGAAGGAGAGAAAAGAGAGCCGCCATTGAAGGGTTTGAAAGTGGTCGAGCTAACACACTTCGTCTTTGGTCCAAACGTGGGGAGAATTCTGTCCCAGTTCGGTGCAGAGGTCGTCAAAATAGAGACTCCTGGCGAGGGAGAGCGATACAGACTTGCTGCAATATTTGGAAGGTACTACAACAGAACAAACCTTGTCTATGGGATTCAGAATGCGAACAAGTACTTCATCGCGGCGGATGCGAGAAATGCGAAGGCGAGGGAAATAATTTTCGAGCTCGCAAAGAGAGCTGATGTCTTTGTTGAAAACTTCAGAGCGGGGCTCGCTGATCTGATGGGAGTAGGATACGCTCAGATAAGCAAGGTAAATCCAAGGATAATCTACGTTAGCTGTTCCGGCTTCGGGCAGTACGGACCTTTGAGCAAAGCTCCAAGCTTTGACGTTGCAGCACAGGGTGTAGCTTCGCTGGCGGTAAAAACTGGCTGGGAAGACGTGGAAGAGTTCTACAAACTTCCAGACTACTTTGGAGATTATCTGCCATCGATGATGGTCGTTTTCGCAATTCTGAATGCCCTTTATTACAGGGAGAAAACTGGGAAGGGGCAGTACATCGATGTCTCCCAGACGGAGAGTTTACTTAGATTCCTGTATGATATAACCTATTTCAGCCTGACTGGGGAAGAGATCGGGAAGACGGGAAACATAGATCCCTGCGCAAGCCCCTCTGGTATATTCAGAACCGCTGACGGCAAATTCGTCGCCATTGCAGTAATGACCGATCAGCAATTTAATTCTCTTGCAAGCGTTGTGGAAGGGTTGAAGAACGGCGAAAGATTCAGGAAGGATAAGATCAAGGCACTCAACCAGATCTTGGAGGATTGGGTTTCTAAGCACAAGCTCGACGAGATCATGGAGTATGCCAAAAAACTCGGATTTCCAGCTTCGCCCGTTCTTGAAGACGTTGAAGTTTTCAATGACCCGTGGAGATGGGAGAGAGGCAGCATAGTAAAGCTGAATGACCGCCTTTACGGTGAAGTGCCAGTTCCCGGACCATTCGTGGCGATGAGCGCAACTCCCGGGCAGATAAAGTGGCTCGCAAGACCCGTGGGATATCACAACAGGCTGATACTCAAGAAGTGGCTGGGGATGAGCGATGAGGAGATAGAGAGGCTTGAGAAAGAAGATGTTATAGGTTACTGGGACGAGCAGCCAGGCTGCGCTCCACCACCCGTCTGGGAAGAGGAAAAGGATCCCGTGTTCAAGGGTGAGAAAGATGAGTAGAGACGAGGCATTGATGAAGCTATTTGCGGAGGACAACAAGCCTTTTGCACTCGAGGACGTCAGGGTTGTGGAAATCTCAGGGGAAAACTTCGCAGGAGCGATCGCGGGATCACTTCTTGCAGAGTTTGGGGCGAAAGTGATTCGTGTTGACTTCGACGACGAGGCAAGGAAAATTTCACCGTTCGGGGCAAATCTGGAGGGCATTGGAATTCCATACCTCGTTGAGAGCAGAAATAAGGAGATAGTGAAATTCGACGAGAGTGTGAGAGAGCAGATCAAGTCCTGCGACATATTAATAGACGGAATGAAGCCAGGATACCTCGATTCCATTGGCATCGGATACAGGCAGCTGTCTGAGGTAAATCCTGGCCTGATATACGTCGCAGTTTCGCCTTACGGTCACTTCACGCAGAAGGCAAGGGAGTTCGCAAACGTTCCGGACTCCGACCTGACGGCGCAGGCCCATAATGGATATCCTTCGCTCATAGGGAACCCATACCTCACAGGAAAGCATTCCTATCCCTTAAGAGCAGGGATGTGGGCAGCATGGGCTATGGCTGGAGTTAATGCTGCATGTGGAGCCATGATTGCCCTGATTGAAAGAAGAAAGAGCGGTAAGGGTCAGTTCGTGGACATCGCAACTCACGATGCTTTGGCTGTCATCCATTCCTTCCCAACTATAGTTGGTTTCCTCTTCGGGAAATCGAGGACGAGATACGGAACACTGGACTACATTCTCTACCCCTTTGGCTATTATAAGGCCAAGGACGGCTACATAGCTCTGGCCACGCCAACGGACCCGGACTTCAGGGCTCTGCTCAAGATCATCAAGAGGTGGGATCTCGAGCCGGATTACAAGTACAGCCTCGACAGGATTTCGGACGATCCGGAGAGGCTTAGAACCCTCGATGAAGCCCTGAACAAAGAGCTTCAGAAGTATACGGTGAAAGAGCTCGTCAGCAAGGCGAGGAAAAAGAGTAAGGGAAAGCTCATAGGCAGATTCCTCGGCGCTCCGGTTATAGTCAAGCTGAACGGGCTGCAGGAGCTTTTGAACGATCCGCACTGGAGGATCAGAAAAAGCTTCATCACCTTCAGCCCGGACGGAAAAGAGGTTTTAATCCCGAATACCGCGGTGAGGATGTCGGAGACTCCTCCGAGGATCCTTAAGGTCTTGGGCAAAGAAGTCAAAAAATCCTAATTTTTTCAAATTTGTTTGACATCTTCACCAAAAAATTTTAGTTTCGAGGAAAACCTTTGATATGAAGGTCTTTGCCTCGTGGAGCGGTGGAAAAGACAGCTGTCTGGCTCTCTACAAGGCTTTAAGGAGCGGATTGGACGTAAAAATGCTCCTCAACACGATTACGGAGGATGGAATGTATTCCCGATCCCATGGGATTCGTGCGGAGGTTTTAAAAAAGCAGGCGGAGGCGATCGGGATCGAGATCCTTCAGATAAGGACATCTTGGGAAAACTACGAGGAGAACTTCTTGCAGACCCTTTCGAGATTGAGGGAGCTTGGCTTCTCCTATGGAATTTTTGGGGACATAGATCTTGAAGAACACAGACAGTGGATCGAGAAGGTTTGCGAGAAAGCCAAAATAAGGCCTTTTTTACCGTTGTGGAAGATGGGGAGGGAAGAGGCCGTGAGGGAATTCATAAACTCGGGCTTCAGGGCCGTAGTTTGCTCCGTAAAGGACGGGATTCTGGGCAGAGAGTGGCTTGGGAAAGAGATCGACGCTAACTTCATTGAAGAAATGAAAAGAGTGTCCGTTGACGTCTGCGGAGAAAATGGAGAATTTCATACATTCGTTTACGATGGCCCTATATTCAGAAAAAGGCTGAAATTAAATTTCGGAGAGATGAGATCACGGAATCGCTACAGCTTCTTGGAGATTGACGTCTGTCTGGAAGAAAAAGATTTAATTACATGAGCCTACGGCGAGCATGGACTTCGATGCCAGTGCATATATAGAGTCAAGTCTTCGGGCTTTGAGGGAGACACTGAAACCTGAAGATAGCGACAAAGTGCTCGCTGCATGTTCTGGCGGAGTTGACAGCACAGTGGCGGCGGTTCTGGTAGCAAAGGCACTTGGAAAGCCGATAAAGGCCGTATTCATCGACGACGGACTTCGCAGAAAAAATGAACCTGAAAGCGTCGTGAAACTCCTTCGCGATCTTGGTCTCGATGCCTTTATTTACGATGCGAAAAAGGAGGTTCTTGGTGCTTTGAAGGGTAAGTTCGATGCCGAGGAGAAGAGAAAGGCGTTCAGAGATGCTTTTTACACTGTGCTCGGGAAAATCGTAAGGGAAATGAACGCGAGATATCTCGTCCAGGGCACAATTGCTGCAGACATCGTTGAAACCGTTGGAGGAGTTAAGACGCAGCACAATGTTCTCGAGCAGCTGGGAATCGATACATCGAGGTACGGGTTTAAGGTTATCGAGCCAATAAAGGATTTGTACAAACCTCAGGTGAGGGAGGTCGCCCGGAAGCTCGGGATTCCAAAGGAAATCTCTGAAAGGAGGGCATTTCCAGGGCCAGGATTTGCGATAAGAATCGTTGGTGAAGTAACCTGGGAAAAACTTGAAATTCTCAGGGAGGCGACGCAGATAGTTGAGGAGGAAACAAAGGACATAGAGGCGTTCCAGAATTTTGCCGTCCTTCTGGATGTGAGGGCGACAGGAGTAAAGCAAGGAAAGAGGGTTTACGGTTACGTTCTTGTCGTCAGGGTAGTTTCATCTGAGGATGCGATGACTGGAAGGTTTGTTGAAATTCCCTACGAAAGGCTGAGGAGACTGTCGCAACGGATCAC
>CAZZIT010000087.1:0-3775 GCA_964654365.1 uncultured archaeon | reverse complement strand
GTCGACTCAGACAGACTTTACCTTCTGGCAGTCAGACAGGAGCACAGGCTTGTTCGTGAATTCTCGAGTCCAGCAAGGTGGAACGAACTCAGACTCATTCTCGGGATCAGAACGGTTGCAAAGCTTATAGAGGAAATACTTGACAATCTTGAGAACTTCTCGAACTACGTGGCAGAAGTGAGAGACGTTAGGGAGAAGGAAATTTTGAGAGCTTTCCTGCAGAGGATTCTAGGAGCCTTCGAAATAACGTCCAAAGCCTATTTCAACTCCGATCTGGAGCTCTCAGAGGATTCCATACAGCTTCTGGAGAAGATAGAGGAGGAGATGGTTAAAAGCTTGGAGGGTTCATCCCAGTACCGCCTTGGCCTTGAGTCCCTGCTGAGCGCCTGCAGGCACATGAAATCGATCGGAGAGATAGCGATAAACAAAGCTGTCAGAGAGACTTTAAAAATGATTGACTAAATGAAAAGCTTTGCCTTGACTTCCCGGAACTCCCTGTAATGCCTTACAATTTCTTTTCCCTCAACGAACGGAATTCCCCTTTCCTCGCCGTACTCCATGGCTCTCTTCTTGTTCAAAGCTTTACCTGTCTCACTGTCGAGCATTTCGCAGATCGCGACAGCTGGAGCTATTCCTGACATCTCCGCCAGAGCAACACTGAGCTCGGTCTGACCAACGCGCTCGTAAGTAAGATTCTCCGAAGCTCTAAGAATTGCAACGTGTCCAGGGCTCCTGAATTCTTTGCCGAAGTCAAAGTATCCGTTCATCATGACGATGTCGACGACTTCGCCGATTCTCCTTATCGTCTTCGCCCTGTCCAAGTCCGTAATGCCAGTGAAAGTGTCCCTGTGGTTCACCCAGATTGAAAAGGAGCTTCTTGAGTCGTACTTTATGTCGAAATTCGATACTGATGAAAGAGCGGGAATCTTTTCACTCGCAACTCGCAAAACATCGTGCATAAACGGCAATCCAAGCTTTTTGGCAGCCAATGGGTGTATTGCAACGCAGATGAGCCCCCCACCATCGATCCGCATCATCGCAACATCCTTTGGCTTTACAAACTGAGCGGGAATTGCGATATCCGTCTCACCTTCCCTGTCTTCAAAATCAAAGATCAAAACTGGCTTTCCCATTCTAAAAGCCCTCAGGGCTTCTTCAATCATAAGACCACCTCCAATTCCACGGTATCTCCGTCTTTCAGATTCAGGGCATCCCTGAGCTTCACTTCAGAGATGACCTCAACCACATCTCCTGGGTAATGGGTTCTCTGAGGGATAACGATAAAGGCCTGCAAACCGTTAACCTTGCATTTAAATGCCTTTACGGGTCCGAAAGTTCTGTTCTCTGCAGAGAAACCCTCAATTTTAATTCCCTCCTCTTTGTCGAGCCTTTTCTTGATAATTAGGTCTTCTCTGGCAACCCTCAGGTTAAGGGTGCCTGGAAAAGGATCTATGCCCAGCTTCTCTCTGAACTGCTTTCTGTAGCCCTCAAGTGACACGTAGTAGCTTCCCTCTCCAAGACCGCTGAAAACCGTGCAGTGTAGCTTTATTGTGTTCGCATTCTCGAATATCCTTCGGTAATCGGAGTATTCTGCGTAGAGCAGATCCATTCCTTTTTCAGTTATTGCGATGAACTGTCCGTTTTTCGTTATCGTTCGCTCGATCAGTCCGCGGTCTTCAAGCTCCTTTAGTCTTCTCGAAGCCGTCTGGGTGCTATGCCCGAGCCTGTCTCCAAGGTCTTTACAGCTGACCCTAACAACCTCCCTTGAGGCGTTCATCAATGCCAGGGCCTTGAGCATCTCAATCATATCAATTTTGAGATGCTTACCGCAGGTGATATAAATTTTTTGCAAGCAAATAGATAAATTAATTGTTTAAAATTTTACCCTACAGTTCGCGTCTCTCCCTTTTCAGACTCGAAATAGCTTTTTTCGACATTCCCTTGTATAGGATGTTCAGATCCTCAAGAAACAGCTCTGGGAGACTTAAAACTGCACTCCTTGTTGGCTGGCCGAATTCATCGTAAAAACTTAGCCACGGGAACAAAAGCAGAGACATTAAAATAGAAATTGAAAATAAAACTAAAAAGGCATTTTCTCCGAGAAAAACAAAGTTTGAGAGCACTAAACCTCCAAAAATACTACCTAAAGCGGAAAATATATCCTGCATCCAGTTGCCGATTGCATAAAAAGGAGCAGAGTGTTTTCTTCGCGTCATATCTGCAACAGCGTTCATGAAGGCTATCTGTGGTGCCGAGGTGTAGAAGCCGTGCAAGATGTAGGCAAGGATTAGGAAGTAAAGGGAAAATTCGAAATGCGATAGGATGAAAAGCGTCGCAGAAATGATGAAAGAAAACATCGAGATGGCTATCAAAGGCCTGTTTCCGAATCTGTCCGATATTGTCCCAGCAAGCCTTAGCGAGTAGATTGAGGAAACGTGGGCCACGAATGCAAAAAGGAGAATGAGCCAGAGCGGATATCCCAGGACTTCGAGCACGTAAACTGCGAAGAACGTGCGTGATGCATTCATTGAAAAGCAAAAAGCAGAGTTCAGGAGAGTCCACTTCATAAAATTGGCATCCTTCAGCGGGGTGATAAGCCTTGGCTCGCTTATTCTCCCTGGCTTCACGTCCTCGATGTTTTTGAGGAAATAAACGCTCGCAATGCCTGATAGAAAAGCTACGAAGAAAAGGATCGGAAAGGCGGATTTGTCAAACATTTCGAATAACCAGATCTGGAGTATAAAAACAGGTATTGCTGCGATTTTTCCATAGGCCAATCTTCTGGAAAGAGTCTCCCCCATTCTTGCACCAAAAAACAGATCCCTCATCCATGAACTCCAGCTTACGGTTAGCAGATCCTCGCAGACGTTGAATATGAGGTAAAATACCGCGAAGGCAAGTATCTCGTAGGGCCCATCCAAAAAGGACGAGATCGCAATTGCAAGAACCGAATTCTTGGCCAATAAACTTGCAAAAACCGCAATTTTTTTCCTGCTCCTCTTTTCAACGAACTTTGCAGAGACTATCTGGGTTGTGGTTGTCAGAAAAGGTACTGCAACCAGAACTCCTATCCAAAAAGCATCTGCGCCAGCAGGGTGAGATAAGAGCTTATTATTGTAGCAGTGAGCAGTGAATAGGTTATCTGGGAGAAGATTCCTTCTCTAAGGAAATTCCTCAGGCTCCTATCCCGATCGTGGAGCTCTATATGCATCGGTTACAAATCGAGAAACTGTTTTTAAATTTAGCCCAAAAAAAGGTGTTATTCTTTCTTTAAATCCAGCCCAAATCTCTCCGCATTGCGATCTGCTATCCTTTGAATTTCCGCGATTATCTCCTTACCCCTCGGATCCACAAAAAGGTGTCTGAACCTTCTTTGCGGCCTAAGATACTCCTCCACGGGCTTTCTTTCCTTTATTCTTCTCACTGAAACCAATTTTCCGTTCTCGAACTCAACGATCGGATAAAGCGCAGTCTCGATTGCCAGATTTCCAACCTTCACGACATCCTTTCCATCAATACCCCACCCTGTTACGCAGGGACAGTGGATCTGAATGTACTTTGCGCCCTCAATGTTTGCTGCCTTCTTTACCTTCCTCCTAATGTCCGCTGGCAGAACCGCGCTTGAAGTCGCAACGTAGGGCGATCCATGGGCCAAGGCGATGGCCACCATGTCCTTCTTCCTTCCCGTTTTTCCGAGCTGAATTCTTCCCGCAGGCGTCGTCGTTGTTGCCTCGCCCAATGGCGTTAAACCGCTCTGCTGGTGCCCCGTGTTCTG
>CAZZIT010000086.1:0-2149 GCA_964654365.1 uncultured archaeon | reverse complement strand
GAACTTTTTGCCCTCTCAAAAGGGCCTGGAAGCGAGGTACGGGAAATTACTCCGAGAGGATTCCTTAAGCTTGGCTCCGCTGTGGGTCTTCGTAATACCAACGATGTTTTTATAATCTGGATAGTTGACTATGGTGTGAGGAGATCGAGCTTGAACCGCAGGAAATGGGTGATATAGGTGGGGTGGAAGGATGTTCTGGAGTCCAGCGATTGAGAGAATGCCCGTAGAGGATTTGAAGCGGATACAGGAAAAGAAACTGAAAGCCTTGGTTAGGAATGCATACGAATATTCGCCGTTCTACAAGAGGAAGTTTAAGGAGCTCGGAATACATCCGGAAGACATCCGTGGCCTTGAAGACCTCAAAAAGCTTCCGTTTACGAAAAAGCAGGATTTAAGGGATAACTACCCGTTCGGAATGTTTGCAGTTCCAATTTCTCAGATAGTCAGATTCCACGCTTCAAGCGGCACCACGGGCAAACCAACGCTTGTCGGCTACACTGAAGACGACATAAGGGTTTGGGTTGAGAGCCTTTGCAGGGGGCTCGTGAGCTGTGGAGTGAGCAACGAAGACATAATGCAGATCGCCTATGGCTACGGCCTTTTCACAGGTGGTCTTGGATTTCATTACGCAGCTGAAAAAATCGGTGCCACTGCATTACCTGTATCTGCAGGAAACACCGAGAGGCAGATAACCCTGATGAAGGATTTGGGCGTAACTGTGATCGCCTGCACACCATCTTATTTCCTTTACATGGCAGAATATGCTGAAAAAATGGGTACAAGTTTGAGAGAAACGAATTTGAGAATGGGAATTTTTGGCGCTGAGCCCTGGAGCGAGGAAACGAGGAAAAGAATTGAAGATAAAACTGGAATCACGGCCTACGATGTATACGGCACTTCAGAGCTCAGCGGTCCGCTTTTCACGGAGTGCGTTGAGAGAAATGGGCTCCACATATGGGCCGATCACTTCCTCATCGAGGTAATCGATCCTAAGACAGGAGAGAACGTCGGGGAGGGTGAGAGGGGAGAGCTGGTAGTTACAACTCTCAGCAAGGAAGCCATGCCTTTATTAAGATGGAGAACTGGCGACATCACGATTCTTGAAACGGAAAAGTGCAACTGCGGGCGAACTCATCCGAGAATAATGCGGATACTCGGAAGAAGCGATGACATGCTCATCGTGCGCGGTGTAAACGTGTTCCCGAGCCAGATCGAGCACGTTCTCATGCAGATCCCCGAGGTCGGAGAGCACTACATGATCATACTCGAGAGAAAGGAAGAACTGGACGAGATGACAGTTCAGGTGGAGCTGAGCGATAAGTTTGCGATTGATAGGCCAGCGGATATACTGAATTTGACGAGAAAAGTCGAGGAGAGACTAAGAAGCGTTCTGGGGATCACGGCAAAGGTTGAGCTCGTGAATCCCGGAACCCTCCAGAGATTTGAGGGAAAGGCGAAGAGAGTTATAGATAAGAGGAGGATTTGAGGTGGTTTTATGGTAAAACAGCTCTCTGTTTTTGTTGAAAACAAGCCTGGAAGGCTTGCGGCGGTGACGAAGGTTCTTTACGATAGGGGAGTGAATCTCAGAGCATTCATGATTGCAGATGCTGGCGATTTTGGAATAATCAGGATGGTTGTGGACAAGACTGAAGAAGCCTTCAACGCCTTGAAGTCTGCTGGGTTTACAGTCACGCTTAACGAGGTTCTCGCTGTCGAGGTTGAGGACAAGCCCGGAGAACTGCACAGAATTTCTAAGGCCTTAGGCGATGAGGGGATCAACATCGAGTACGTTTACGCGTTCACTTCGGAAAAGCACAAAGCCTTGATAATTTTCCGGGTTGATGACAACGAAAAAGCGAAAAAGGTTCTTGAAAGGCTGAACGTTCTTTTTAAAGGTGAAATAAATTGATCTTACTTATTTTTTCTTTCCCTCTGAATCCGCTCCAAAACTTCTGAGACTTGCTTGAAAAATTTGTAAAGTCACTGTGCCTTGACTTCAATCATTAATCTCTCGATCTTTTCCCTCTCTTCGTCGCTAAGCGAGGGCATGAGCCACATGTTCTCCTGGACCTCTTCTGGCGGATATACGGCAGGATCCTCGAGTAAATCTGGAATGAAGTCCCAGGAGGCCCTTACGGGATTTGCGTAT
>CAZZIT010000085.1:0-5451 GCA_964654365.1 uncultured archaeon | reverse complement strand
GAGAGAAGGCGAGAATCGAGAAAGATATGAGCGATCTCGTTGTCAAAGTCTATTCATGGATCTTCTGCCCGAACAGGGAGCCCATAAAAGGTGTAGAGGAGCGGATGTCCCTCTCGGAAAGCGTCTGGTTCACGCTAAAAGATGAAGGAAAAGTCGTGGACAGAGTGGACTTCGAGTACTTCGCATCGCTGCTCAGGGAAGATTTCGGCGTGGACATAGACAGGGACGATAAAAACAGCTGGAATGTGAAGACAATTAAGGAGTGGTTCAGGCAGAAGCCTCACTGGCCCATAGCGCAGAACAAGCAGATAGAGGACATGCTGAAGAACGGAGTAAAGGCTTGGCGCATAGGGATTTTAAGAGGAGAAGAGGTGTTCTTCAAAAGGGTCTACCAGACCCTTCCGCCAGCAAAGGATGTCGAAGGTGTTGCCCCGTCAGAGCTTAAAGACAGCGATATCGTGCTTCCGAGGAGAAAGGCAATAAGAAGGCAGTACGAGATCCTCAAGGAGGAAATACGCCAGGACTACACAGACTACACACAGATCACCAGACACGTTCTCTATCTAGAGCTAGGTGGGGAAAAGATTCCGCTCTCCGTGCTCGAATCACTGCCCGACTGGGAGGAGAAGTTCCTCCAGGGAATTATTGTCAGAGAGGTGTTCACAATCCACGGACCCGACATAATTCTCAGAATCTACCCCGGCGAGACCGTGGAGATCCGTGAAGGGGAGATTGCCAGATTTACTATTATCGCGGAGCCTGAGAGGTTCTCGCCTGAGGGCATGGAGATAACAGTGAGAGGAGCAGGGAGGCTCATCCTGCTGGAGGAAATGGAGAAGAAGGAGAAAGGATTCGAGAAAATCCTGGAGATAGTTCCTGAAAAGGAGACTGAGAAATTCACCGTGACTGTGATCGATCTGCCGGAGAGAAGGCTGAAGAGGGAAAGGACAATCACGGTAAAAGTCAGGCCGAAGGTAACGATCATAGAGACAAACGCGCTTACAAGGGAACATTTGGGGTTCAAGCTCTTGAAGATAAAGAACATCTCAACAACAGAGGTGCTTGAAACAATCAGGAAAGATCCTCTGCTTTTCGAACTGCAGGGCAGGATTTCTGGCGAGATCTACTGCAGCATTGAAATGGGAAGGCTGACACTCAAGGTCGAATCCGCAAAGGTCGATGTTGGGGTTGAGGCAGCGCTGGAGGTCAGCGAGTTTGGCGAGGAGAAGAAGGTTACAAAGGAATTCGAAATCAGTTTTGAGGATGAACTGAGGATCAGCGATGCGCTACTTACATCGCTGGTCAAGTTGAACGGGAAGGTAACTTTCGTGCTGGAGGGAGAGACGTGATAGAGGTGCTTAGAGTGCCGATGAAGACTATAAACGAATCAGAGCTCCCTCCTGTGTTTGAAAGGGCAAGGCACTTCGCTGTAATAACAAGGGTTAAGGGCAGAGATGTTCTGCAGTTCAGGTACAGGGTAAACGGAAAACCGTTTGCAAGCTTCAGGCTCAACGAGCACCTCCTGGAGATGCTTGAAGATCTTGCTACTGCGAAGCACGAGAACCTCTACGCCCTGAGCGAGAGATCCTGGAGGCGCCTGCTTCTCTTTGCCGCATCTCTGAGATTTTTGAGGAATAAAAAGAAGATAAAGAGGCTCAAAGAAATCATTACTGCCATAGGCGATGTGGATCTTCTCTACTGGTACTCCTGGCTCGTTGACAGCTTTGACAACATCTTGGCGAGGAATGCTGTGATAAGGGCCTTTTTAACATTTTTCAGAATCCTATGATCTCCAGAGATCTAATTTCAAGGCTCAGGGACTGCGATCCAACATACTACATGACAAAGAAAGGCTACACGCCCTTCATCCACCAGCAACTGCTCTTCTGGAAGTGGAGGTTTAAGAAAGATATTAAGGTCCTCGTGGGTGACGAGATAGGCCTAGGCAAGACGATAGAGGCTGCAATGCTCCTCAGAGCTCTGGTGAACGACAGGGGTGCAAGGAGGATCCTTGTCCTGGTGCCGAAGGTTCTCAGAGAGCAGTGGTATCAGGAGCTCGTAAACTTCTTCACAGATTACTATGTCAGGGTGATAAGGGACAGAAACGACATGGAAGAGCTCTCCAGAGATGTCGACGGCTACAGGATATTCATCGTTTCCATAGACCTGGCCAAAAGGGAAGAATACAGGAGGTTTTTCAAAGGTTTATGGGATGTGCTCGTCGTGGATGAAGCGCACAACCTGGGGAGCAGCTCGAAGAGGGATGCATTTGTCAGAAGCCTCAGCGCCACTCACAGGATATACCTCTCAGCCACACCGCACAGGGGCAAAACGGACAGGTATCTGAACCTGGTCAGGCATCTCGGAAATGTGAGTAGCGTTGAGGATGCCAAGAGGTTCGTTGAGAGAAGAACGAAAAGGCTTGTGAACGGAATAAGGAGAGAATTCAATAGAGGGGCAATATTCACGAGGTGCAGGGTTGCCGCGGTCGTGGTCAGGGCAACTGATGATGAAAAAAGGTTTTCAGAAGAAATAACAGAATTCCTCGCTTCAGTAATTAGCAGGAGGAGCAGAGATGACCCAATCGCCCTTCTCGCAACTCTGATCAGGAAAAGGGTTTCATCGAGCCCTAGGGCGGCAGTGATAACGCTGGGCAGGATACTGGAAAAGAGATTCTCCAAAACTGAAGGGATCAGCAGGGAAATTCTCAAAGCGCTTGCGAGCGGTTTGATTGAGGAGCTGAGTGGAGCTCTCGAGGATGTTGGTGCATCAGAAGTTGACGATGTTCAGGAGAGCATTGATAGGGCTTTTTCTGCAGAGCTGACCGAGGGAGAGTTCTACAGACTTCAGGAACTGCTGGATCTGGCGAGAAGGATAGAATCGAGGGATAGCAAGCTGAAGGCTCTGAAGAGAATCTTGGACTACCACGTTGAAAGAGGAGAGAAGATAATAGTCTTCACCGAATACAGGGACACACTTGACTATCTCAGCAAAAGGTTGGAAGAATTCAGCCCCATAGTTGTTCACGGCGGTCTGGGCGAGGAAGAGATAAAAAGAAGAAGGGAAGAGTTCGAGAGAAGTGGAAAGGTTCTGATCGCGACCGACGTTGCATCGGAAGGTTTGAACCTGCAAGTGGCGAACATAGTTGTTAACTACGAGCCTCCGTGGACTCCTGTGAAGCTGGAGCAGAGGATGGGCAGAGTGTGGAGGCTGAGGCAGAGAAGAGATGTAACAGTCTACAATCTCTTCCTAGGTACAAGGGCCGATATAGAGGTAGTGGACAAGCTCTATGCTAAGATCTTGGAAATAGCTTCAGCCCTAGAGGACGTGAAGAACATCATCGGAGAGGAAGTCGAGAGAGTAGTTGGCGGCGAGATAGTAAAGGAGATCCCACAGCTGGAGATAAGCGAGAACAAACTCATAGAGGCCCAGCTCATGGGGAGGCTTGAAGATGAGGTAAGGGAGCTAGAAAAGCAGATAAGGAGCCTTAGGAGAATCCTTTCATCAGTCTATCCATCCGAAAACGAGAAGAACATAGTTCCCCTTGTCATGAGGCTTGGCCTTCCGCTAGAGGAGGAGATAGAAGGACTGTTCTCAGACAAGTTAAAGGAAGAAAAGCTGAGAAGCTTCATCTCAAAGGTGCAAGGAAAGGCTGCAGTAATCTTCGATGATGTGCCTGGGTACAGCTACTTCGGGATAGCTAGGGCAGATTTCGGAGGATTTTCCGCTGAATTCCCCCTCTTCATCCGTGAGGAAAAGGCTGGAAGAACTGCGAAGATCGGACTTGGAGCCTATTTTGAGCTCTGCAGTTTGCAGGAAAGGGCAGTAATCCCAGACGAGGCATTCGTTGTGCGAATGGGAGAAGAAACATTGAACTTTATCGAGGCGGGAAAGCTCGAACCGGACAGATTTGCCGTTAGCGGGGCGGTAAGGGATCTGCTGAAGGCAATTGATCCCGAACTGAATCTGGCCAATGTCAGCTTTGAAAAGTGCGTTACAGTGGTCAGGCTGCCGAAAGAGGCCCTTGAAACCTCGAGGAGATACTCGAAAGAGGTTGGCCAGGGCGGTGAGGATCTGGTCAGGAAGCTCGAGGCATTCCGCGGTAGGATGGTCGAGGAAAAAAAGACCCTGGGCTTTTACGATTTCTATACTTACGAGCCATCAGAAGCTAAGATGCCTGAGGGGAAAAGATGGAGCGAGAGGTACATCGAGGTCAAGACTCACGGACGCGGTGGCAGATGGCTGAGCTTAACAGATGAGGAATATGAGTTCATGAGAGAGAAGGGTGAGAAGTGCTGGCTTTATGCTGTCTGGATGCTCTACGGCCCTGCAGATCCCGTGATCCTGTGTTTCAGGGACCCACTCAACAGCGGTTACTTCAGAGTGATCGAGAAGGAGGAAGAGGTTCTCGTGAGAAAGCGGAGCATTCTGCTCGGGTTCGATGTTTCAGAAGTTGGACCAAGTTGAAATCTTCCGTCTGTCCACAAATCATGACATAATTCCGTAGCGTGAGGTCGTGTGTACATTTCCGATGGAGAAAAGATGAGACCTCTTTCTGTAAATTGAGAAGACCAGCATAAAACAGTTCCCCAGCAGAGTTCGTAGCAAAATATTGGAATCTCTGTCAAAAATTTTAAGAAATAACTTTTCTCTTATTAGCAGTGTAAATAGGCTGCTAGTAGAAGTATTGTAGAAAAGAGCATTACTGCCCCTACTAAGGAAGTAGCCAGACCGACATCAGAAAGAGGAATATTTAACACCAGTATCGTTGCTTTTATTTCACTGTCCTTGTCGTTCTTCACATCTTCCCCTCCTTGAGAGGCAAGGCTTTCAGTTGTAGATGCATACACACAAAAGCGAATGCACGGATCAACTCACTTCAGTTCGCCCTTCTGCTATCTTGAAGCATCCCTTGACAAGAACCACCCATAGTTAGTTTCCCAGTCGGAGTAGTGGAAGTCAAGCTTGTGTAGAGCAAAGCTTCCAAAAGCGGTCCAGATTATGGTGAGAAAGTTGGCGAAGTTGAAGGCAAAGAGCCCCATGAGATAGATATGAGGATTAAGGTGTATTACCAAAGCTATTTTGAATCTTCTTTTCAGATTTTCAGGCCTGCCAAGATAGAAGACAAGCTTCAGAGCCAAGCTTCTGCCGTGGAGAGTGTCAATGGGCTACGGAAAGCGTTAAAAAAGTATTAAGGTTATCGTCTTATATTTAGCAGGTAGTATGATTGTCTACTATATTCATGAACGAATTTGGAATAAAATAAGGTGGGGTCGGTATGAATGAGGAGGTCGAGCTGTTAAAAAAGATTCTGGAGTATGAAGATCGTGAGTTCCCGAAGAAAAGAGAATTCTACAGACAACACAACATAAACCTTGAACCATCATGGGAATGGTATGAGGTAGGTATTTCACCTCAAAAAATAAGAAAGCTTGTCGAGAAAGGCTATGT
>CAZZIT010000084.1:0-6016 GCA_964654365.1 uncultured archaeon | reverse complement strand
CCTTCCTGCGAATCGAGCTCTTCTGTGTCGATCATTATCCCCTTCAGCTTCAGTCCGGGGATGAACCTGTTCCTTACAATCTCGACCACGTCAACAGCCCTGCTTATCGCCCTGCCGCGAGCCTTCACCGTGACCTCCTTCGCACCCTCATTCAGCTGGGTTATTGTCGCTAGCACGTAATTCATCACGGGTTTTTTGCCGACCAAGATGACGTTCTCAGCCATTCCATCACCCCCAAGCTCCTAAGGCTTTCAAGATTTAAATTTTGCTCGGAGATAAATTAAAGTAATAAACATTACTATCTCTTAGCTGCTGGCAGGCTCCTGAGCCAGTTTATGTCGGGTAGGTATAGCTTTCTGAGGTCCCTGAGGCCCACCCTGAGCATCGCAAGCCTTCCGATACCGAGACCCCATGCCAAAACCTTTCCCTTAATTCCCAAAGGTTCCGTTACCTCCTTTCTGAAAACTCCCGCGCCACCGAGCTCAACCCAGCCCAAGCCCTCTACATAAACTTCTGGCTCCACGCTGGGCTCGGTATAGGGGAAATATCCCGGCCTGAAGCGCACATCTTCAAACCCCATCTTTGAGAAGAACGTTTTTAGCAAACCGAGAAGGTGTTTGAAGCCAACATTATTGTCGAGCACGACTCCCTCGAGCTGGTCGAATTCTGGAAGATGCGTTGCGTCAATACTTTCCCTTCTGTAGACTCTATCAATGCAAAAGGCCTTCTGAGGAGGCTCGGGATTCATTGCAAGATATTTTATCGTAATGGCAGTGGTATGCGTCCTCAAGACGAGCTGCTGTGCCTTTTTCAAATCCCATACTCCCTTCCATCCAGTCGATCCCGTTATCCAGCCATTTTCATGGGTTTCCTTGACGTTTATAACGTTCTCGTAACCGATCTCCTCATACCTATCAAGGTAGAAAGTGTCCTGCATGTCCCTAGCTGGATGATCCTGAGGCTGAAAGAGGGCGTCAAAGTTCCAGAAGGAAAGCTGAACGTAATTACCCTTTATCTCCCTGAATCCCATTTCGAGGAAGATCTTCCTGCACTCTCTTATTATTCTCTCATACGGGTGGCTCTTTCCGCCGTATATTTCTGCTGAGGGAATTTTTACATCGTATCTAATGAATTGCTTGCCCTTCCAGCCACCTGAGATGATGAGTTCGGGATTTAAATCCGAAATTGCCTCCCTGAATTCGAAGTCAGCCTTTTTGATGAATCTAACAAGAATGGATTTTTCTTCACGCTTCTCCACGAGCTTCCTCTTCTCCAGCAGCCTGAGCAGATTCTCATCGATCTCCTCTTCCATTTCAATTTTCTCCAATGCCTCCCTTTCAACGATTTCGGGTTTGGATTTGAGCTTTACTTTCCCCTCTTCAAGCTCCAGGATGTTTTTTCTCCTCAGCCAGCCTACTGCGATCTGAAACTCCTCGCCAAGCTTAGATTTCAGCTCTTCAATCCTATCAGTCTGGGATATCAGCCTTAGGAGCTTTTCCTCGGGAAAACCCTCCTTCAGGTATCTTTTACCCTCCTCAGTGAGATAATATCTGGTCTTTTTAATTTCAGAAATCTCAACATACCCTTTTTCCTGCAAAAGATAAACGGCTTTCATAACTGCATCCCTGTTCATCCCCGCAAGCTTGGAGAGCTCTTCTAAGCTGTAAACTTTCCCAACTTCAGCGCATCGCAGCACCTCTGCCTCGATTTTGGAAAGCATATCTGCAGTTTGCGAAAAGTTTTAAAGTATTTCTACTCCATTATTGAAGGTGATGTTATGGATAGAATTCCAGAGCTTGTTGAAAAACTTAAAGGTGGCGAAATAAAGGCTTCTGAGCTTGTTGAAGACTGCTTTGAAAAAATAATGGAATTAAATCCAAAAATAAACGCATTCGTCACCCTAAATCCGAAAGCAATTGAAGAGGCAAAAGAGGCCAAGGATAAACCGCTTGCAGGACTGCCAATTGCGGTAAAGGATAACACGGACACGAAGGGTATAAGGACGACCTACGGTTCCAAACTTCTTGAAAACTATGTTCCCACAGAGGATGCGGTTTTAGTCGAGAGATTGAAGAAGGCAGGCGCAGTAGTCATCGGTAAGACGAACATTCCAGAATTCGGGCTTATAGCATACACTGACAACGTCATTTTCGGCCCTACAAGGAATCCATGGGATCTGAGCAGAACTGTAGGCGGTTCTAGCGGTGGAAGCGCCGCTGCGGTTGCCGCAGGAATGGTTCCCGCTGCCACAGGAAATGATGGTGGAGGGAGCATAAGAATCCCGGCATCTTTCTGCTCCCTTTATGGACTCAAACCAACCACGGGAAGAATTCCATGGTATCCGTCGATGCCCATATTTATTGGAATGGTTAGCGAGGGTTTTCTCACAAACTTCGTTGAGGACACCGCATTTCTTCTGGACTTCGTGAAGGGTCCTGATTTTAGGGACATGAACTCGCTTCCTGATGACGGAAAAAGCTACCACGAAGGTCTTGAGGATCCCGTGGACGGCGTCAGAATTGCCTTCTCCCCCGACTTAGGATATGCAACCGTAGATCCCGAGGTAGAAGAGGTCGTAAGAAAAGCAGCTTTTAAGCTCGAAAAGGTCGGGGAGGTCGAGGAGGTAAAGGTCAGCGTTCCGTGTCTCGAAACAGAGCTGACTCTCAAAGTGGTCCTCGAGTTCACGTCATTCATTTCCGAGAAGCTTGAGGACTGGAAAAAGGTGGCCTTTCCTCCATACCTGGGTTTTCTGAACATCGCCGAGTCCTTTACTTACAGGGAATACATAAAAATAGAGGAAAGAAAAATGGAGCTTTGGAGAGCCTTGCGCGAGATCTTCGAAAAATACGATTTCCTCATAACCCCAACAACCGCGGTGAAGCCTTTTGAGCTCGGAAAACTTGGCCCTGAGGAGATTGCAGGAAAGCCCGCAACGCCAATAGGATGGATGCCGTTCACCTACCCCTTCAACTTCACGGGCTTGCCAGCAGCATCAATTCCCGCTGGCTTCAGCAAAGAAGGTTTGCCGATAGGAATGCAGATCGTAGGAAGAAAATTCGACGACCTCGGCGTGCTGAGGATTTCAAAAGCTTATCAAGACCTGAACCCATGGCAGAACGTAACACCAAAGCTTTAATTTATTTGAGCTGAAGGCGCATGTCGTACTCGTAGTAAGGGGCGACGATCTCGAATCCGAGCTTTCTGTAAACATGGATTGCCCTTGCGTTCGTTCTCTCGGTTACAAGAGTGATCGCATTGAATCCTGCCTTCCTGCAGAAATCTATGATCAGCTTCATCATCTCCTGCCCCAAACCAAGGTTCTGGTAATCCTGATGGATGAAGATCGTCAGGTCGACCTCATTTCTCTCTCCAGGCACTATTACGAGGTGCCCGACAATTTTTCCATCTTTTTCAGCTATGATTGCGAAGCCATTTTGACCCAAATAATCGATCCAGCCTTTAATGGCCTCTTTACTAAGGGGAGGGAGACCCAGGCAGCGGAACCTGGGATCGTAGTTAACGTACATCTCGATGAGCTTGTCACGGTCCATTGAATGGTCATACTTTCGAATGACCACATCCTCTCCATTTCGCAGTTTTACCATCACGCTTTCAAATGCGGGTAGCCTGAGCGTGGATTCCACAATATAATCCAACCTCTCATCCTTATAATTTTTTCTCGAAATATTAATTGAAGTAGAATGATAAAGTTCGCCCGGGAACCGAAAAATTTAACTCCCACCCTTAAAAATTTGGCCAATGTTCAAGTGCCATCTATACAACTGGAATGACATCTCCAAGCTGTGTAAGGAGCTCGCGAAGAAGATAAAGGCAAGCGGATACAGAGTGGACGTGATCGTTGCTGTTGCTCGCGGTGGCTGGGTTCCTGCAAGGATTCTTGCGGATCTTCTGGAAATCAAGGAATTATACAGCGTCAAGACTGAGCACTGGGGAATGGTGGCCACAATAACAGGAGAGGCGAAGATCACGCAACCCCTGAACGTAAGCCTTGATGGTAAGAACGTGCTAATAGTTGACGATGTTGCCGACACAGGAGAAACGATAAAGATCGTTAGAGAACACGTTAAGAATTTGATGGCAAAAGATATCAGAATTGCCGTTATCGACTACAAAAAAACCTCAAAGTTCATTCCCGATTACTACGCTGCCGAAATGGAGGGCTGGAAGTGGATTGTTTATCCCTGGAGCCTTAAGGAAGATATTAAAGGTCTCATCGCAGACAAGGCCAAAAAAATTGACGAAGCGGTTAGGATTCTCGAGGAGCATGGCATAAGGCTGAGCTATGAGGAGCTCAGAGAAATTATCGAAGAATGAGCTGAAGAGACTTATAAGGGTTGCAAAAGGTGAAGAGAGGGCAGATCTCGTTATAAAGTCTGCAGAGGTCGTTAATGTTCTCACAGAAGAGATCTATCGGGCAGATATAGCAATCTGCGGGGACAGAATCGCTGGGGTTGGAAGCTACCACGGAATATCTGAAATAGATGCCAAAGGGCTTTACGCAGTCCCAGGGCTCATAGATGCGCACACTCACGTTGAAATGAGCCTTCTAACGCTTTCCGAGTTCGCAAGGGTTGTTGTTCCTAGGGGAAATACGTGCGTAGTCGCAGACCCGCACGAGATCGCAAACGTTCTCGGAAAAAAAGGTGTTCTTTGTTTTCTAGAAGAATCAAAGCACGTTCCAATAAGGTTCTACTGCCTTGTTCCCTCCTGCGTTCCCTCCTCGCATCTTGAGACGTCGGGCGGAATTATTACTGCCGAAGACGTGGAAGAACTCCTGAAACTGGACAGAGTAATCGGGCTTGCTGAGCTGATGAACTATCCTGGCATACTCAACTGCGATGAAGAACTGATGGAGAAGATCTGCAAGTCCGAGCTCGCCGATGGGCACTGCCCTGCGCTCACGGGAAAAGCTCTGAATGCCTACGTTGCAGCTGGAATAGGCTCGGATCACGAGAGCACGAGGCTTGAGGAGGCAATGGAGAAGCTGAGACTCGGCATGAGGATCATGGTCAGGGAAGGCTCCGCGGCAAAAAATCTGCGAAACCTGAAGAAAATTTTTGGAAATAGATACGCTATGCTCGTCACCGACGGAGATAGAAGTGTCTTGGATTTATTAACGGAAGGCTATCTTGATAGCGCGCTCAGAAAAGCCATTGCGGAGGGGGTTGACGAGTTCAAAGCCCTCCAAGCAGTAACCCTGAATCCCGCAGAATACTTCGGAATCAATGCAGGCCTCATAGCTCCAGGCAGATTTGCGGACATAGTTTTGCTGAAAGATCTACGGAAGTTTGAAGTTGAGAAGGTAATAGCGGGTGGAAAAGAGCCAGTTTTCAGCAAATACAGCTATCCGGAGGAGGTAAAGAGGACGATTAAGGCCAAAAAGATCTCCGAGGGGGACTTATTTCTTCCAGCAGGTCTTGCGAGGATAATAGAAATCATAGACGGTGAGATTCTCACCGGAGAAAGTTTAGAGAGAGTGAAAGGGATTGATACCGAGAGGGACATTCTTAAGGCTGTTGTCGTTGAAAGACACAGGGGGAGCGGAAACATTGGAAAAGCCTACCTCAGGGGCTTCGGGCTGAAGAGAGGAGCGATCGCGCAGAGCATAGCACATGATGCACACAACATCGTTTCAGTTGGAGCCAGCGATGAAGCGATTTGCAGGGCGGTGAACAGAGTAATAGAGCTTGGTGGAGGAATTGTTGTTTACGATGGCGAGTTTTTCGAGCTCCCGCTTAGAATTGCGGGAATAATGAGCGATGAGAGTGCCGAAGATGTTGCGGAAAAGCTTAGAGTTATCGAGATGAAGCTAAGGGAGTTGGGCTGCAGGCTGAAATCGCCAGTCATCACACTCTCTTTCATCGCCTTGCCCGTGATTCCGAAGCTTAAGCTGACGGATCTCGGGCTAATCGATGTTGAAAAGTTCGGAATTGTTGAGCCCGTTGAAAAACTGTAGAGCACTCTTTGTGGTGAAAGGTTAAGCTTCATAGTAAAG
>CAZZIT010000083.1:0-5190 GCA_964654365.1 uncultured archaeon | reverse complement strand
AAACCCGTCTTCAGCTCTTTCGCTTCCCACTCAGAGAGTCTCTCTCTGAAGCTCTCGTCAGAAAGGATCAGGCTGTTGCCGAAGGGGTCTTCCAAGACGATCGTCAGTTCCTCGTCCCCCTCGATCACGTTCTCTATCCTTTCCAGTATCCAATCGCACCTCTTCACCTTCTCCTCGTCCCCCTCGTTCCACCTCCTCGCAACCCTGACGATGTCCTCAACTCTGCGGAGAACCCCTTCGAGATTGGTTATGAAGGCCTGACTTGCAGGTCCGGGCTCTATTGAAATTCCGAGTTCCGGGATCCTTATAGTGCCCGAGGTCGACCTTATCACCTTCGTGAAGAGATTCTCCCTTTTAGCCTTTATCCTGTATCTCGTGGGTTCCCTTTCGCCCAAGACTATCGAATCCGCATGCTTGAATCCACATTCACACGAAATGGATGTCAGAAGAATTTTTTCAAAAAAAGGGACCTCGTAGGTGTTTACGATAAGCCTCAGCTCTCTGCCGCAGGCAGGGCAGGGGATCATTTGCCTCCTCGAATCTTGTTCCTGTCCACCTTTATGCCCGTTGGTGTTACAATAACGTAATCCTCCCCCAGCCCGACGATGTCTCCGTTTATCTCTTCAGCGAGCGTTTTCAGGTCCTTCAATATCCTGTCGAGCGTCAGCTTGTCATGTCTGAGAAATGCGATGTCAGCAACTATTATGTTCCCATCATAAACTTCCTTCTTTATCCTCGGAATTTCATTCAGACCTGTTATTTCAGCCACTTTAATGAGCACTGAGGCTTTTTCGCCTATCTCTGCCTCGTATTCAGCTAAATCGAGCTCCTCGTAATCCTCCAATACGACTTTTTCCTTTGCCTTAAACTTTTCAAGGATCCCCATGAAACCACCTTGTGATCAGAGCGTAAGAAAGTATTTAATCTTAACGCTTGTTCCTTAAAAGTTCAAGCACAAAGAAGTAGCTTTTCACGATCTCCCGTCTGTGGACGTAAAGCGCGGGCACTGCAATTGCGATGTAAATAAAGCTAAGCAGATAACGCATCTCAACGCTCTGGTAAACGAACTGAGCCAAGAAAAGGCCTAAAAGGGCCAGCGCCTCGAAAAGGCTGAACCTCAAGTTGATTATCACTGCAACTCCGAGAAGGGACTGCGCTGCAGTTAGCAAGAACTCCTCTCTCTGCCTCTCGTCTAGTGGCAGTGCGCTTGGTGATGCGAGTGAGATACTGTAAATTAGGGCGAGACAGCCAACGAGCAGAGTCCACTGATTTACCTTTGATGAAATGAGGGTATTGAAGCTCGCAGTTGTGCGAAGCTTTCTCACAAAGTAAACAGCAACTATGAACTCCGGAGCTTCACTTGCGAGTGGAGCGATCCACTGGACCATCAAAAACTCGTCAATGCCAAAAACTCTTGCCGAGGCAACGAGACCCTCTGCAAAGGCTTCAACACTAATGAGGATCACCGAACCCGAGAATAAAAGAAGAAAGATTACCGAAATCCTCCTCTTTCTTGTTGGGAAGCAACAGAGATACGCTGGAACTCCAACTGCCTCGAATTCCTCCCTTTCAGCCTTCGTAGCAGAGTAGATGTAAAGAAGGAACATGGAAACCAGGATTAAGGTGTCGATCAGTGATATCTCGCCCTTGATCGGAATGATGAAACAGTAAATGGAAGCGAGGAAAAGTATAAAGAATTCGAGCCTTATTCCCTCATCTAGCTCGATTTCCCTTTTTCTGAGCTTCAGCATTGCCACGATAGCAACGAGACTCCAGCCAATGCCAAGAAGTAGTCTGTTTGCTCCCGTCATGTTGGCGGCTGCGTAGTGAATATACTCTCCGCCCACCTTGCCAGCCATCCACGTGAAGTACATGTCCACGGCGTATTCAGGAAGCACTGCGATCAGTGCAACAATTGCAAGGCTCAGCGATCTTGGCAAATCCTTCTCTGCAGTTTCAGCACCCCAGGAGAGAAGAAATGCTGCCGATATTACGGCCATTCCAGAGAGCAGTGCTTCGATCGTGGGTGGATAATGGTAGGAGAGAATGAAGGAGATGATCCATGGAATTGTACCTGTTATGGCGAGCAGAATGAAGGTTTTTTCCTTCCAGAACATGGTGGAAACTCTAAGCATGGTTTAAAAATTTTTACATTTTTGATTCAATGGTCCACCCGATCTCTAAAATTTTCTCACTCAAGATAATACCTCGCGTGCCTGTCCGGAACTACCACCGAGCTTAGATCTGCCTCCTCACGCTGATAAAGTCCACAGTAGCATCTCCCGTACTCTCTTATGTCCTCCTCTGCATAAACGCAGGGGCATATTATCAACTTGTCTATCTCTCTCCTACCTGTTGAAAGTCTGCAAGGACAGATAGCGATTCCATATCGCCTCTTGTTCTCTATCAAACCATTTGCAAATTCCAGAACAAGCTTTTTATCCGGGTTCAGCCTCCAGTTTTTTCTTTTCGCGACGATTTCAAAGATCTTCACGTACTCTTCGGCGTTCATATAACATGTTGTTCTGAAAAGATAAAAGCTTTTTAGAACCTATTTCTCAGGGATTTTCCAGGTAGTCCACTTGTCTTTAGCCTTTCTCCGAGTTTTTCGGTGACCATGAGGAAAGCTGGAACTACTGTAAATGCAGCTATAAGGCTCAGAGCAATTGAAACCAGAGCCAAAAATCCAAAATCCCTCATAACGGGAAACGTGGAAAGCATCAAGGCTCCAAAACCTCCTATCATGGCCAAGGCTGAAGTGGTTGTCGCCTTTCCAGTGTATTCGATTGCCCTCCTTACTGCCTGAGCAGCGGAAACTCTCTGCCTTTCCTCCAGATACCTCTCAGTGATCATGATCGAGAAGTCTATTCCCAACCCGAGCACTATGGAGTTCAGCGCTATCGAAACCATTGTCTGCTTGACTCCTGAAATGAACATTACAAGGTTCATTACGCCTATAACCGACGTTATCGCAAGCAGCGGCACTATGGCCTTTCTCAAAGACCTATAAATCACTAGCAAAATCGCAAGGACGCCAGCATAGGCGACCAAGGTCATCTTCGTCTGGCTGTTGATCATGATGCTCCCGAGTTCGGTGGAAACAACTGCCTGGCCAGTTACGTAGTAATTCCCGTCCCAGCCGTAGAATTCAAGATCCTCGTATAGCGAACTCAAAGTGCTTTTGTACTCCTCGTAACTGTCTGCGGTGGAGTAGAAGTGAATCGCAAGCGAACTACCCGAAACATAGCGGTTGAGCTGCTCTTCCGGCACATTCTCGAGACCATTGTAAGCCTCTAAGAGCGAGTTAACCGAATCGTATCTGTAAATGAGTTCCTCCTTGCTCAAAATGTAGTCTGCCAAATCCTTGGATTTCTCCAGGATCCTCGAATCCACACCATAGGTTTCAAGAACGAGGGTGTAGATCGTCTGTCCACCCGCAACTTCTTCGAGCTCTCTGAATTTCTGAATCGAGGGCAAATTCTGGGGTACATACTTGTTGTAGTTCGTTTCAAGCTTTATCATCGGCGAGACGTATAGGCCGACTGCAGAGATAACGAGGGCTACAGCGAGTATACCAAAAGGTCTGCTCGCTGTAAGCCCGGATACCATTTCGAGAGCCTGTTCGAGCCTAGCTTTTTTCTCAGCCTTCTCCTCTTTTTTGCCTTTTCCGCGCTTCTCAATTATCTTCAAAAGGGCTGGCAGGAAGGTTATGCTCAGGGTGTACGCTATTATGAGCCCGAGAGATGCGATGACTCCGAACCAGGTCATCGCGGGAATGCCCACCGAAAGCATTGACATGAAACCAACGACAGTTGTGAGCAGAGAAAGCAGCAGAGCTCTTCCTGTTCTTTCAACGGCAAACTTCAAGGCAGTGTCCAGACCGTGTTTCCTGATCTCTTCCTCAAACCTGTTCTGAATCTGAACGCCATATTCAATTGCCAAGCCCACGAGCATCGGCAAAGCTCCGTTTGTGTGTTCAGAGAGCGGTATGCCGAGAAGTGGCATCATTCCGTAGATGATGGTGACACTAAAAACCGAGATGAGCAGAGGAAGGAAGGCTGTCCATTTTCTTCTTGTTACGCCACTGAAGGTTAAGAAAAGGAAGAGAATCATCAAAACGACCGAAGCCATCATTGTAACGCCAAGACTCTTCAGGATCTCTCCCTTTATCTGATACCCGAGCACGGGAGTGCCCGTTATCTCAACCCTGTAACCCGCAGGGATTTTTATGCTCTCCATGCTCTCCTCTATGTTCCTGGCAACCTCCTCCTCTTTTTTTGAATCCATGGGTTCGAGCTGAATCATCATCATTGCGAGCGTTCGCTTTGGCACAAGGTCGAAAAGGTAGGACTCGGTTATGTCCTTCAAAAGTTTCTCGTCAGCGGGAAGGAATCCGAATTGCTCCCTGATTATCGACGCTGGCGAAGTTACGCTTTCAACTCCCTCGATCTTCTTCAGCTCTTCACCGAGGGCGAGCATGAAATCGTAGGCCTCATAGCTTACGACCTCATCACCCTTTATGAGAATGAAAACTGCCCCGGTTGTGCGCACGAAGTCCTTCTCGTAAAGCTTGTACTGCTGGTAGACCCTGTTGTCCTTGCTGAAGAAGTTCTCGGTGCCAGAAGACATCTCAACGTTCATCGCGGAGTAGGCAGAGAGAAGTATGATTACAGTTACAAAAATAAATACGAGTCCGGGTTTCTCTGAAACTATTCGGAGAAGCCTCATCCTCTCCTTCTCAGGTAGTAAACGGCTCCTGCAATGATCAGAATTGCTATCACGAGGTAAAGCGTGTAGCTAACCTCGTATGGCTTCACGCTTATCACTGCCTTCGCTGGAGCGCTTATAACCCCGTCTCCATTTTCTGCCCTGTACTTTACCTCGAGATTAAGGGCATAAAGCTTTGGCGTTGCATCTCGGTCGACTGAGAGCTTGAAGCTCGCATTCGCGATCTCCCCTGGATTCAGATTACCTATGTAAGCTGTATTATCCGAAGAGGTGAATGGGGAGACTATCACAAGCCTCGCAGTTGCATCTTTCACTTCAGCGCTCCCCGTGTTGCGAACTGCAAAGGTTACAACCTTCTCCTCTCCTGCTCTTATCTCTGGAGTTCCCATCACTTCGAACTCTATCTCAGGCAGAACTTCGACCCCTATTCTTACAGCATCGGTTTCAACGAAATCGTCCCCC
>CAZZIT010000082.1:0-2723 GCA_964654365.1 uncultured archaeon | reverse complement strand
CAGGCCAACGTTTTACCGATGGTGCCGCCGGGAAAGGGATTAAAGGATATAATCGAGGGGGATTGATATGAGGTTCACGATCGCTGTGCTCGTTGAGAACAAACCAGGAGTTTTGGCGAGAGTAGCATCGCTTTTCAGGAGGAGGGGCTTTAACATCGAAAGCCTAACCGTGGGCACAACGGAGAGGGAAGATCTTTCGAGGATGACCATAGTAGTCAACGGAGATGAGAAGGTGCTCGAACAGGTAACGAAGCAGCTGAACAAGCTCATAGAGGTGATAAAGGTAAGCGATGTTACAAAAGATTCTGTCGAAAGGGAGCTGTGCCTGATAAGGGTAAATGCTCCCCCCGAGAAGAGGGGAGAGATAATAGAGCTGACGAATATTTTCAGGGGGAGGATCGTGGATGTGGCAAAGGACAGCTTCATAGTCGAAATCACTGGAGACGAGGACAAGATCAACGCCTTCATCGACCTCATGAGGGCCTACGGGATAAAGGAAGTTGCGAGGACAGGAAAAGTTGCGATGGTTAGAGGAGGGAAAGGCGGCGAAAAGTAATTCTCAATTTTTGAACAAAACCTTTTTAATGTTATGAGTATGAAGTTAACTGATGATGAACTCGCTGATCACAATAATTGTAATCAGAAGCAGGGAGGACGTTAAAGAATGCGACATCGCGATTTTGGAGACCGAAAATGAAGAACTTTTGCAGGAGGCGAGAAGGCACTGCAAATACCTCCTGATTTCCGGAGAAAAAGCTCAAGACAAGGCCGAAATTTTCAGCCTTCTGTCAAACTTCGAGCTTTTCAGGTCGATCGTTTGAGAGAAGTCCTAATGCCATCGTTGTGCACGACACGGAAAGAATTCTCTATGCGAACCCGATGGCAAGGGAAATCGCGGGACCAGAGGGTTTAAAGCTGAGGATAGTGGACTTCATTCATCCAAGTTTCAGGCAGATGGCTTTTCAGAGAATGCAGAGAGTTCTCAGAGGTGAGAGAGTCGAACCTGCAGAAGAGCTCTTCATTTTGCCCGACGGCAGAGAAGTCTGGGTCGAGACGAATCCGAGTTTAATAGAATTCGAAGGTAGGCCCGCAATCCTGCTGATCATGAGAGATCTCGGTGAAAAGAAGAGGGCTGAGGAAAAATATAGGGAATTCTTCGAGAACTCTCTCGACATCATCGCCATCACGGATCTTGAGGGCAAATTCGTTGAGGTAAACAGAACTTTCGAAGAGGTTTTTGGCTACAGAAAGGAAGAAGTTCTTGGAAGGAATTACGCCGAACTTTTAAAGCTCGACAAGGAGGTTGCGGAAAAGATCTTCAGAGATTACAACAGGGCATTCAGGGAAAAGAGGGACCTGAGAGGTATTTTGTTCGAAGTTAAGGGAAAAGATGGTAAAAGAATAGTTGTTGAAGGTAACGTCAGACTTCTCTGGGAGGGAAAGAGGATCGTCGGCTTCATCGGAAACTTCAGGGACGTTACCGAGCGCATTGAGCTCGAGGAGAAGCTGAGGGAAAGCGAGGAAAAATACAGAAAGATATTCGAAAATTCTCCAGTTTCAATAGCTCTGGCAGATGAGAACGGAGTTTTTATCGAGGCAAATCCCGCTATGGTCAAAAGCATAAAGGCTGATCCAGCCGGAAAAAGCCACTACGAGATCTTTTCAAAAGAAGTTGCTGAAAGACGGCATGAAAACCTAAGGAAGGCAATTGAGCGGAATGAACTGGTTGTAATCAGCGACGAAAGAGAGGGGAGAAACTTCATCAACTACTACGTCCCACTCGAGCTTGGGGGCAAAAGGCGCTGCCTGATAATCGCCCAAGAGATCACAGAGTTTTTAAGGCTTAACAAGCTTCTTGCACTAATTGTAGAGGCTAATGAGGCGATCGCAAGGATCAGAGATCGGGAAAAACTGTTAAGGAGAATCGAAGAAATACTTTCAGATTACTCCGCAAAGATCTCAGATGAGCCCGGAGAGTACTGCTTCAAGTTGAGCTACGCTGGCAGGGAATATGGCTATCTCTGCGTAAGGGTGGAGCGGGAGGAAGAGAAAAGGCTGATCCAGAGCTTGGCCGAAAATCTTGCCTTTGCTTTGAACGCGATTGAGGATGAAAAAAGAAAGAGAGAGCTATACGAGAGGCTTTTCGAGAACGTCAGAACCTTTGCGTATCTTGTCGATGGCATCAGGAATCCGCTTGCTGCAATTAGGGCATATTCGGAAACGCTCGTTAATGATGAGCTGGTAAGGGAAAAGATAATCAGGCAGGTGGAGAGAATCGTTGAGATCATGAAAAAGCTCGATGTCTCGTGGGGAGAGTCGGAAAAGCTGTGGAAAGAGGAAGCTTCAACCCAAACCCAAGAAATAGATTAATTTAGAAAAATATTTATATTTCGATTGCTGACAATTTATCATGCCTGGAGTCGAAGGTAAAACAATAATGGAGCTCAGACCCGAGGACGTGGAGAGGATCTGGGTAAAGCACTACGACAAAGGCGTCAGAGATCACATCGACTATCCCGAAATCCCCCTTTATGCTCTGCTCGAGGAAAGTGCCAAAAAATACCCTGAAAAGCCTGCCCTTATCTTTTACGGTAAGAAAATTGCTTACAGGGAACTGAACGAGCTCTCGGATAAAGTTGCAGGTTATCTGTACGAGCTCGGGATTAGAAAGGGCTCCAAGGTTGTCATAGACCTCCCCAACACTCCCCACTTCGTGGCCGCTT
>CAZZIT010000081.1:0-2645 GCA_964654365.1 uncultured archaeon | reverse complement strand
CTTGTAGATTGCCTTGATTATTATCTCCTGAGCCCAAAAGCTCGGAGAGACTTTATAAATTGCCCTTTGAAGTGCTTCCTGAAGTGCGATTTGCAGGGGATTCGCTACGCCCATAAAGGCTGAGTAGTATCTCCACTCATCGCTTGGCTCGCTCTCGTAGATCAGGCGGTAATGCGAAAGCCCTGAAGCGTCGAGCATGTGGAGTTTCGCTTCCATGGAGCGGTAATATGCCTCTGACATTACCCTCATGGGTACCAATGATCCCGGAGGTATCTGGTACTCGTAACCTATATTCCAGCCAATGTTTGAATTGTAGAAGAGATAACCCGCGTAGTACTTGGCAAGGGCCTTCACAAGGTCTCCTTCAGCCCAGACCGCCATTGCATAGAACTTTCCAGTCGCCATCTCTATGTCGCTCACGACGTAGCGAACGTTGAGCTGTTCGGCAACCCATTCGGCGTAGCTTTCATTGTCTGTGACGAAGAAAGGCGCTGCTCCAGGAATGTTGTCGTAGAAGTTCCCTATGCCCTGCTGGAATGGATTTGCAACAGCCATTCTCTTTCCTATGGCAAGGATCCAGTGCCCGTAGTCCCACCAGCTTATGACCCCGTAGGTCTCGAAGGGGTAGCTGTATCTCTCCAAAGGATTACCGGGAGTGTAGAGCTCGTAGTAATACCCTTCGTAGCCATTATCTGGAGTGTTGTTTCTGAGCCAGACCATCGCATCGTACCACTGCTTGTTCAACGCTCCTACACCCTTGCTCTGAAGATCTGCCATAGAATAGGTCGGGTATATGGCCAAAATCGCTAAGAAAACTGCAATTGCAATTCTGAAGTAACTAACCTTCATCTTTCCCTTTAGCCTATCCCTGCTCAAAGCCCTGTAGAGATGAAGCTTCTCGAAAATTAGATCAAGAGCAAAGCCACAGTAGATGGCCGAGACTGCAGCAAAGTAGTAGGCAAACCTGTTCTGCCCGCAGAGGGCTATGAAAAGAGCAATGGCCCAGAGGAGAATCGAAAGCTCTCTGAGATCCCTGCTCCTGTAAACCCTGTAAGCCAGAAAGACTATTGCTGGCACTGCAAAGAAAAAGGTTGTGCCGAAATTCCAGTAAGCTGGAGCGAGGGAAAATTCTCCGTACTGGTAAAAGAATGGATAGACCTCGCCTATTGTCAGGGCTCCACCCTTCGGCTGAAGATAACCTGTGACAGTCCCAATCGTGTAGGAGAACTGCGGGAAGATTGCCGAAACGACTATAAGGCCGAGCAAGATGAAAATGAGCAGGGCAGTTTCCTTGCCCAACCTTGAAAATATCCTAAACTTCCCAAATTTCGAGTCGAACTGCCACAGAAAAAGGGTTGCGATTGCGTAGAAAACGAGCATGCTGAGCTGCATGGGTGAATAAAGAACTGGATCGCTTGGGGCGTTGAATGAAAATGGCAGATAGATGAGCGCTGCTGAGGCAAAGTACAGAATTGTGAGCTTGAATACTGCATTCGGAATCTTGAATTTCAACAGGATGGCAAGGACGAGTGCAGAAACGAGTAAAAGACCGAAAACGAATCCCGCTGCCCAGGTGAGAATGTAAAGTCCAAAGCTTATACCGCCGAGAATTGCGTATATCATCCCCCTTCTGTTCCAGTCGCTCCTGAGCACGAGCATGAAGAATGCCAGAGACATGCACATCCATAAGACTTCCCAGACGTGGTGGTCGTTGAAGCTCAGCGAACTTCTGTGCAGGAACTGCCCAGGGATGAAGGAGATCAGAAAGACCGAAATTAAAGCAACTCTCTCGCCAAATACGTTTCTTGCCAGGAAAAAGACTGCGAAGATCGTCAGTATGCCACCTACCGCGGGAATGAAGACGAGGATGCTCCTGAGAGCTTCTCCACCCGTAGCCCCGAAAAGCATGGCCAAAATAGAGCTGAGATAGACGAGAAATGGCCCGTAGTGTGTGTAAGTGCCGAATGGATACTGGGTCATCGGGTCAAACCAGATCCTTGCGGGAAAGTTTTGGATGCAGTTCTCTATGAGCCTGTAGTAGTACCACGGGTCGTTCTCACTTAGGCGGACCGTGAATGTGAAAACACCATCCCAGGGATCGAGAATTCTCAGCTTGAAGGCTATGAGCACCGGGATCAGGAGAAACAGAAGGTATAGCTTTTTTCCAAGCCTTAGCATGACCGTGAATTCAACCCTCAATTAATAGATTTTGCGGTTATCACGCTCTCGGAGATACGCTTATCTGTTCTCGCTGCCAATTTCGAGCATGGAGATCTCGGAGCTTAGAAGGGTGATAAGGGAAAAGTACTACCATATCGACTCAAAGAGCAGCCCCCTTTTCCTTCTTGCAGTGCTTTTCGAGGAGGTCGGAGAGCTCGCGGAGGCGGTTAGAAGGAGGGAAAGGGAGAAGATACGTGAGGAGCTCTGCGATGTCCTTTTCATGGTTTTAAGCCTTGCAAACTACTTTGAAGTCGATATAGAGCAAGAGCTTATAGGGAAGTACATCGCAGGTGATCCGAGCAGCGGATGGGACCTTGAGGAATAGCTTAATTAACTTCCTTCATACTTAAAATTATGCTGTTCAGAGAATTTGCAGAATTCTGCGAGGTCATCGAAAAGATTTCCTCGACACTCGAACTAACAGC
>CAZZIT010000080.1:0-4746 GCA_964654365.1 uncultured archaeon | reverse complement strand
CGGAGGTAATTTTCTGGTAAAGGTCTTTCAGGGGGAGGAAATACAGAACTTCTACAACGAACTTAAGCCATACTTCGGCTTCAAAAAATTTCACAGCCCCAAGGCATCGAGAAAGAGCAGCGCAGAGATATACTTCATAGGGAAAGGTTTCAGGGGCTTGAGGTAGATTTTAAGATTTCCTTTCCATGCCCGGGAAATGCTTTTTCCCAGTCCATTTCCAAAAATTCACTAAAGGATTTCTTGTATGTTTCGTAATCGCTACAAAAACTCTTTAAAGATGTTTTTCCACCTCCTCTTATCAAATCCCCGCAATATGCAACCTTTCCTTTGAATATGCATACACTGCCAGGAGTATGCCCTGGAAGGTGCACGATTTTTAAGGATGACTTGAATTCGAAGATGCTTTTCACATTCTCGGGTGCCCTGTAGCCGACAAATTTTTCAAATAACTTAGCCATCGCTCCCAGAATCCCGCCAAAGTGGAACTCATTTTCACCCAATACGTAAGGAATGTCTTCCGGGTGCACGTATACAGGGCATCCAAAGACTCTCTCCAGATTCCAAGCGCCCGCAACATGGTCGAAATGAGCATGTGTTATAAGAATCGCATCCAATTCATCTATTTGCGAAGCCAATAGCTTTCCATCTGTTCCAGTGTCGATTAAAATTTTTCTTTCGCGATCCTCAATCTGATAAGCATTACAACCCTTCGATCTGAGCTTCATAGCTCAAAACTCATTAGATCTTCCGCTACCGTTGCCTCGAAATCGAGAAATTCCAGAATTTTATCCTTCTGGGCCAGCGTCATTGGATATAGATGAGTAAGATAAATTCTTTTAGCCCTGCAATAGCTGAGAAAATCCTTTAAATTCTCGGGAGTCGTGTGAAAGTCGGCCCTGTAACCAAAGGGAAGGGAAAGTTCGTGGATCAACACCTCGCACTCCGTAGCGATCAGTTCGGGGAAGGCCCTCGTATCTCCGCTGATTGCCAAGGCGTTATCGAAAACATAGGCTCTACTTTCGATAGAATGAATCGTTGTTATCGTGCTCACGCCCAGATCCCCGATCCTGAAGCTTTTTTCTTCGCTTACTCTGAATTTCAGCTTTCCCCTCAGATACGGATAAGCGTTCAGCATACTTTCTAAGAAATTCCTCGTCCCCTTTGGACCATAGATATCGAGACTTCCGCCTTCCATGAGCCATCTTGCCTTCAGAAGGTTTATGAGGTCTCCATTGTGGTCCAGGTGGTTGTGCGTGAGGCAAACTGCATCGATCTCCGCCGGATCGACTCCAATCTCTTCGAGTCTCAAAAGTGCTCCAGGACCAATATCCAGCAGTATCTTCAAATCGCTCTCAATCAGTATCGAGCTCTGAGCCCTTTTTCCGCAGGGAACGGAAACACCCGTGCCGAGAAACGTGACCCTCATAATCTAATCCCCAAAAAGTCCGCAAGCTTATCCAGAACTGGTGCAGATAGGATTTCCTCTCCCTTCAAAATTCTGAATCCTTCCCTGATCTTCAAACCCACGTTTTTCCCCAAAGCCTGATAATTCGATGCTGCAAAATCGGCTACAGCCTCTTCTGGTTTTGTGTGCTTCCTGAACTCGAAGGCCCACCACCTTCCATCCTCCAAGAACGGCTCAAAAGGCCTATCCTTTGAAATGAAGTTCTTAGTGTTCTCTTGATCCTCGAACTCTGGGCCAAGCTTTCTCGTTATCTTCGAAAGTTCTTTAACCTGGCATTCAAAGAGAATGTAGCATCGCTCTGAAGCGAAATAAGTGAAGCGGAGGGGCATGAACCCTTCTCTCTTGAGCATCTCGTATATCTTCCTTCCCGCCCTCTCGAGCTGTGGATAAAGGTTATCTTCCACTATGTCAGGCCTTTCGAACTCCAAAGCGAAGATCTCAGTCCCCCTGATATCCATGGCCTCCCTTATCGCGTTATCCGAGACTCTTCTCTCTTTCCGTGTGAAAAAGTCGAGCGAAGGTCTTTCAAAGAAAAGCCTTGACAGATGCACGAACTTTGCCAGGTTGTCCAGGCTCAGGTTTGCCGCCACATTCCTTTTTTCGTCCACCGGGTCGACGACGAAGAAAGACTCCCCTTTCCGCACTTCTCCTCTTTTCGGGTCCAGAACAGTCCTTCTCGTCCAACTCCTCGCATTCCTCAGGCATTCGAGGAAAGAACCGTAGAAGACTATCAAAAGCTCACAGAGATATCCAGAAAACCCCCTTACTTTATACTCGGCACCATAAATACTGTTTGCTTTTAGAAAAAGCTTGAGCAGTCTGATATCGTTTTCCTTTCCCCTCACCCTCTCCCTAAGCCATTCATGATGGAATGGGGTCCTGTCTACTGCTGATATTATCCTACCAGCACTTTCGACCTTGTAGCATGGAACGAGGTCGAATTCTACTCCCAGCAGCTCTCCGTGAACGTAAGGATGTTCCGCATACCTCAGCTCGTATTTCTCAAAGACCTGCTTTCCGAGCTGGATTATTCTCTCCTCGAGCTCTTTCTTCGACAACTCGGGGGAGAAGAGAACGAAGACATCTATTTCAAGATTTCCCTTGAGCCAGGTATTTCGGGCGTAGCTGCCCACGAAAATAAAATCGAGATTGAAAGGCTCCAGCCTTTTCCTCAGTTCAAATTCAGCAATTCTGGCTTTCTGAACCTCTTCTTCGTCTGGCACTGCAAGCTTCAGTGCTTCCCCCAGAATTTCATCCATCTTTGCCACCGAAAACATAGACATCCTTGTATACGGGCCCTGAAGGCTTCAAGATGCTCTGCTTCAGCCTGAACTCTTTGACAAGCATTTCACCAAAACTGGCATTTTTGAAATCCTCCAAAAATCGATAGAGCTCCGGGATTCTGTTTTTAACCCTCGCAACTGTCACGTGAGCCTCGAATGACTTGTCCCTATCGAAACCAAGCTTCTTCAACGTTGAGTAAACGTTATCCGCAAGTCTGGTCATCTCATCTTTTCCCTCCTCAATCGCAACCCACAAAACCCTAGGATCGCCCCTGTTCGGAAATCTGCCCATTCCCTTCAGGGTTATTTTGAAGGGTTCGAATTCAACCTTCGACAGGGCGATCTGGATATCCTTAAGCTTTGCTTCCTGAACTTCTCCGAGGAACATCAAGGTTGTGTGCAGATTTTCTCTCTCAACTGTCTTCAAGCCCCTGAGCTTCGAGAGCTGGTCGAGCAAGGGTGAAAGATTTTCCCTGATTTTTTCGTCCATATCTACTGCCACAAAGAGCCTCATTTGTTCCATGTTTGCCCCGAAAGTTTAAAAAGTTTTAGCAAAGGTAAAGCGAGACCAGATAGAGGGTTGAGATCAGAACGGTGATTCCGAGGATTTTTCGAACCCTTTCGAAGCTGATTTTCAGGCTGTTGCCGAAAAGGAGTACGACAGCGACTGCCGTTGCAAAGCCAAGAACGTAGCATATCGACACGACGATCGGATTCTCGCTAAGGATCGCGTCCGAAACAGCAATTCCTAAGAAGGGAGTAATGCAGGGAAGCCAGATAAAGGGGAGAAGGAAGCCGATGAAGAAGGGGGGCAGTTTCATCTTTGCAATTCCGCTCAATTTTGAAATCCTCCTCGAGAATTCGAGTTCAAGACGATCGCTTATAAGGTAAATAGAGAAGAAGAACATGAGAATGAAGCTCAGAATTCTGAAACCAGCCAGAAAAACGGATGTAAGGCTGAAAAGAGAAATAGACAGGATTAAACCGGAAAAAAGGGCTAAGGAGTCCTTAAGCCTGAGCCTTGAGCCTGCAAAGACTATGGGTAGTACTGGTAAAACGCATGGAGAAAGGATCGACAGGAAGCCGAGAAAAAATGCAATTAATTCCTGAAACATGAAAAAATTGAAGTCTACCTTCTGTAGACTTCTCCAACATCCAGCTCGAGGCGTTCGCTTATCAAATCCAGTATTTCGCCAATCGCTGAAAGAAGTCTGTTATAAGATTCAATGAACATAACAACGCTCTCTCTCGCGTTCAACTTCGACTGCAGTTCTGTGAGCTCATTCAAGAGATCGTTATCGAAAACACCGGACATCTGCTTTGTAACGAAATCCTGCTGCTTCTTCTGGAATTCCATTATCATTGCCTGAGCTTCGACATCTGCTTTCAAGTTTTTCTCCATCTCAACGAAATCCCTGTACTCCTGAAGGTTCATCAACGCCTCAGCCAAGGCCTCTGCCTTTTCTTTAATTACCTCATCTACCATTAAACCACCCTTCCAAAGTTTTACCCCTTCTTCTCGGCACTATATTAAGCTTTCCATTATGGCATTTCAAGTAAAGAGGGTTGCAGTAAGCTGTAGAGCGGGGCTGAAATAAAGAGTGCCAGAACGATCGCCGAAGTTATCGCGGAATTCCTTAAACTTAGCTCCCTCGCATTTTTTACCGCAAATGTCCAGTATACAGCCTGCCATAGAGATATCACGATTCCAAAAAGAGTCGATGCAGGGAGAGCGCTGACGTTTCGCATCACAAACGACTCGTAGGACAGGTATAGCGTAATTGGGCAGACGAGTATTGCTGGAATGTAGCTGAATGCAACGAACTTCATCAGGGTTGTAAATTTTCCCCTACTTCTGAAAATCATGGAGAAAAGGTAAAGCAACGCAGTTAAAACGACCCAGCCGATGAAAACAGCTATAAAGGCACCGACTACCATGGAAGCATACACGAACGACTTGAAGATCTCTATTTGAGACTGAGATAACCCCTGTTCTCT
>CAZZIT010000079.1:0-4727 GCA_964654365.1 uncultured archaeon | reverse complement strand
CCTATCGGATTCCCAGCCTCTTCAGCAGCTGAGTTGCCCTTTCCTGTCCGTAAAACTCGTAAACCCCTCCCTTGCTCCCGGGCTTTACGCTTGGGTCTCCAAGATAACCAGCGTCGACCAACTGCTGCAGTAGTTTCGGCGAGGCCCACTTGGGATCCTTGGTCATCTGGAACATGGACTCGTAAATTCTGAGCCTCGTATCAAGGCCAACGAGGTCTCCAGTTTCAATCGGGCCCATGGAGTATCCGTAGCCGAGCATCATTGCGATGTCGATATCCTGAGGTGTTGCAATGCCTTCCTGAAGCATAAGAAGGGCTTCCTTACCCAGAATGAGCCCCAGTCTTGTTGTTGCGAATCCCGGAGAATCCTTAACCACCACCGGCACCTTTCCGAGGCCAGCAAGCCAGTCCTTTATTTCCGTGATGAGCTTTTTGTCCGTAAGCAGTCCCTCAATCAGTTCAACAAGCTTCTGAACCTGCGCGGGGTTGAAGAAGTGGATACCAAGAAACCTCTTTGGGTCCTTCACGGCAGAAGAAAGCTTTGTGATGCTTATCGAAGAAGTATTTGAGCCGATCACAGCATCGCAGATCGAGCTGATCTCTTTTAATATTCTGAGCTTCAGCTCGACATCCTCGTAAACAGCCTCGATTACCAGATCGCATTCTTTCAGATCTGCGTAATTCATGGAAGTCTTTATTCTGCCAAGAACTTTTTCCGCCTCCCCTTCACTCATCTTTCCCTTCTCTACAAGTTTTCTAACGCCGAACCTCCCGTTCTTAATCGTCTCCATTCCCTTTTCTAACGCTTCCTTCCTTGAGTCTATCGCCACCACCTCAAAGCCCTGCTGGGCAAAGAACTGGGCTATCTGTGTCCCCATCAATCCAAAACCAACAATTCCGATACATCTGAACATACGATCACCTCTTTTCGAGGAACTCCTTCATTAGCCTTTTTGCCTCCTCGCTCGCGAACAGAATCGAGAAAAGGCTCACCTCATACCCCAGCCCTTCTCGGAGCGGGGTGTTCATTGATGCGTTCAGAGCTTTCTTGGCAAGCTTCACCGCAATCGCAGATTTTCCTGCAATCTTCGCAGCGATCTCCCTTGCCCTGTCCATAAGCTTCTCAGGCTCCACGATCTCTTCAACAAGTCCGATGCGGTAAGCTTCTTCCGCACCTATCATCTCTCCAGTGAGCACCATTTTCTTTGCCATTCCCATTCCAACAAGCCTTGGAAGCCTCTGCGTTCCCCCAGCGCCGGGGAATATGCCTATGTTTATCTCTGGCTGGCCGAATTTCGCCTTGCTGCTGGCAATTCTGATGTCGCAGGCCATTGCAAGCTCAAGCCCACCGCCTAAGGCTAAACCGTTAATTGCGGCTATTACGGGAATTTCGAGCTCCTCAATCCTTGAAAAAAGCTCTGTACCGAGTTTTGACGCCTCTATTGCCATAATCGGATCCCTTTTTACAAGCTCGTTTATGTCGGCTCCAGCAGCGAAAGCTCTCCCGCTTCCCGTTATTATCAGCACCCTGACCTCCTTTTCAGCCCTTTCAACGATTTCCTTTAGTTCTGCCCTTGTATTTGAGTCCAGTGCGTTCAGCTTCTCGGGTCTGTTCAGGGTTGCGATCCCTATATTTCCCTCAACCGTATAGAGGACGTTCATACTCTCCCAAGCAACTGTCTTGCAATTACCAGCTTCTGAATCTCCTTCACGCCCTCGTATATCTCAACGATCTTCGCGTCCCTGTAGTAGCGCTCCGCAGGATATTCGCCTACGTATCCGTACCCGCCGTGGAACTGCACACACCAATCTGCAGCCATTACTGCTGTCTCACCAGCAAACCACTTGGCCATCGATGACAGCTCTGGCCGCGATTTTCCGATGCTGCAGTACCATGCAGCCTGCCAGGTTAGAAGTCTGGCAGCCTGAATTCTCGTTGCTATCTCGGCCAGCTTGAACTGGGTGTGCTGGAAGGATGCAATAGGCTGGTCAAACTGCTTTCTCTGCTTCACGTAGCTTATTGCAAGTTCGAGAGCACCCTGAGCAATACCTACGCCCTGCGCAGCAACTCTTGGCCTTGTGTGATTGAAGAACTCCATGAGCTGGTAGAAACCCTGCCCCGGCTCGCCGAGTATGTTCTCTTCCGGAACCCTCACGTCCTTGAGCACAATCTCAGCCGTGTCGCTTGCCCTCAAACCCAGTTTGTTCCTGATCTTTGTGGCCTTGAAACCCTTTGATTTGCTTTCAACGATTGCAAAGGTCAGCCCTTCGTGTCTCTTCTTACCCTCGAAGGTTCTGCCGAGGACCATAACGAAGTCGCAAACGGTACCGTTTGTTATGAAGGTCTTGGTCCCGTTTATCACCCACTCGTCGCCATCCTTCACAATCTTCGTCTTTACGCTTGCGACATCACTCCCCGCTCCAGGCTCCGTTGAAGCCATCGCGGAAATACCATCCTTCTCAGTAACCCATCTCAGGTATTTCTCCTTCTGTTCCTCGGTGCCAAAGAGCTCTAAAAGTTCGGTTCCAAACGTGGAACTCATGCACGCATTTCCGAGCCCCGGACTTACCCTGTAGAATTCTTCAGTGACCAAGCATTCCTCAAGCAGCGTCATGCCCATTCCGCCGTACTCTTCGGGAATCTTCAGCGTAGAGAATCCGAGCTTTCTGGCCTTCCTAACGAGCTCCATCGGGTACTTTTCCTCTCTATCGCATTCCTCCATCAGCTCCTTCGTGAACTCCTTTTCTGCAAACTCTCTCGCAGCCTTTCTGAGATCTTCCTGTTCATCCGTAAGCCTAAAATCCATAAAATCACCTCAAACTTTCCTAAACCAGACCTTCCAAACTCCACTCCCGTCCTTTGCGGTGTGGAGCGTGACCTTATCGCCCACCTTAACTTCATCCTCACTCCAGCCCATAATGCGCACATCTCCAAAGCTTGCAATCACAATTCTGTAAGGTTTGCTCCATTCATAGCCTGCGGGAATGGAATGGACAACTGTGAAGCACTCTACAATTCCCTCACCGCTCACTTCAGCCCATTCGGTGGCATTTCCGCATACGCAATCCGCTCTCGGGGGATAATAGCTTTTTCCGCATTTGCAGACAGTCTTAAACACTTTCCCCTCCTCAAGACCCTTCCAGAAGCGTTCTGTTTTGTTTACGGGGATTCTGTGCTTCATCCTCAGCTCCCTGCTTTCGACGATCATTTTCTCACCTCCTTAGCACGAAAACCCAGGCAAAGTGTCCAGTGCCGCCGACGTTGTGAGTCAAAGCTTTGTAGTGCTTCAGGTCCACCTGCAGGCTTCCAGCTTCTCCGCGAAGCTGTTTTACGGCTTCATATATCATTGCCACACCCGTGGCCGCCAGCGGATGCCCCTTTGCCTTCAGTCCGCCGAATGTGTTCACGGGCAACTTTCCTCCGAAATCGCTCTCGCCTTTTTCTATGAATTTTCCTCCTTCTCCTTTTTTGCAAAAGCCGAGATCTTCGTAGGCCATTATCTCGGCAATTGTGAAGCAATCGTGAACTGCTGCCAGATCAAAGCTTTTGAGCGGATCCGTGATCTTTGCACCCCTGTAGGCCATATCTGCGGCCATTCTCGTGGCTTTAAGCCCGACGTAGTTTTCTCTCATGCTCATGTTTGATGTGTCCGATGAATAGCCTACGCTTTCGATCCAAACAGCATCGAATCCGTGCTCCTTCACAGCCTTCTCGCTTGCTAAGATTGCCGCAGAAGCGCCGTCGCTGATTGGAGAGCAGTCGTAGAGCTTCAGGGGGTAGGTTATCATCCTGGACTTCAGCACATCTTCGACGCTTATTTCCTTCTGAAAATGTGCTTTCGGATTTTTTGCTGCGTTCCTGTGTGCTTTAACAGCTACCAAGGCCATCTGCTCTTCTTTTGTGCCATACTTGGCCATATGGGCTGTAGCGTGCATCGCATAGTATGCGGGGAAGGTTGTGCCGTAGAAGTGAAACTCCCAGAGATAGTTACCTGCCCTTCCTCCGATTGCAGCAGAAGTGGCCGTATCGACTTCGGTCATCTTTTCAACCCCTATCGCTATTGCAATGTCTGCAATTCCCGCTTTGATCGAGGAATAGGCTGAATAAACTGCAGCACTTCCAGTAGCGCATGCTGCTTCAACCCTTATCGGTCCTTTGCCTGCGAAACCGCAGTACTCGTTGACAACAACTGCAGGCATCAGTTCATAGCCTCTTGTTCCAACGCAGCCGACAACGCTCAGGTCTATTTCATCCTGGCTGATCTCGGCATCCTTCAGTGCCTCGCTAACTGCTTCGAAGGCAAGTTCCTGAATCGTGACATCTCTTGTGCCGAACCTTGAGCACCCTACACCAACAACACCAACATTCATTGCACTAACTTGCTCAATAAATTAAAAAGCTTTTCGCATTTTACGAAAATAAAAGATTACAAGATTATCGTTCTCCTGTGGTCTTTGTGCGTTTTGGAGGCGATGTAAGTCTGAAGGTGGTTTATGCGAATTCCGTGCCTCTTGAACCACTCCATGAACTTTCTTCTCTCTTCTCTGAACTCCTCAACGTCCCTGTATCGGACAATGAGACAAAGATCGTACTGGGAGCCAACGGTCTCGAAGACGTTCTCGACGAAATCCAGTTTTTTGAAGTGCTCTATGATCTCGTCGAGCTTTCCCTTTGACTCTATGTCGAAGTCTATCAGGATCACTGCGAGCATGTTAAGACCAAGCTTC
>CAZZIT010000078.1:0-5326 GCA_964654365.1 uncultured archaeon | reverse complement strand
GCCCATTCCCTGAAGACTTCTCCCATCACAGCCTTAGCCCTATCCATCGCGTTCTGCATGACAACTCTGAACTCCATGTAAACGTGCGGCGGCGCGTAGCAGCCGAATGCAAGGGGTTTTTTCGTTGTAAGATACGCGGCTGGCTTATAGGGTGGCAGAAAGCTGTCTACTACACTTTGTTCGAGCAGATCAATGGGTTCGTATGCATGTGTCAGCTTGAATCCATCCATGCAGACCATAAAGGGGAGAAGTACCCTTTTGTCTTCAGCTATTCTGTATGCCTGCGGAATTGCATCGTGAGCCTCCTGGTTATTCTCCACATACAGCTGAATTATTCCTGCATCTCTCAAAGCCATGCTGTCCTGCAAATCGTTCCAGATGCTGAGGGGGGCGGAAAGTGCGCGATTTGTGTTAACAATAACGATAGGCAGTCTCATTCCAGCGGCATTGAAGAGGACCTCGCTCATCAGAATAAGCCCTTGGCTGCAAGTGGCTGTGAAAGTTCTCGCCCCCGTTGCCGATGCTCCAACGAGGATGCTTGCAGCCGCGAATTCCGATTCAGCTGTTATATACCTGCAATTTTCAAGCTCCCCGTTTGCATACATCTCTGCAAGGTTCTCTACGATCTCGGTTTGCGGAGTTATTGGATATGCACAAACAACGTTTGGCCTGCAAAGCTTGACAGCATGAGCGACGGAGTAAAAGCCCCTAACTACCTTCATCATCTTAACCACCTCAGCAGACCTCGAGCTTGAAAAGTTCCTTGATCTCCATCCTTACTGCCTCCTGAGGGCAAACCGAAGCGCAGACACCGCATCCCTTACAATATTTGTGATCAACAACCGCGTATTTTTCTTCTCCGAACTCCTTCACCTCTATGCAACCTTCGGGACAGAACTGCTCACAGATTCTGCAGGCTGTGCATTTATCCTTGTCAACATAGGCCCATTCCGTCCCCCAGTCTCCGGTTTTAAGATTCTCAGACTGCAGCGGCTCTGAAATCGCCCCGAGGTTTATTTTAAGCTTCATCTGCACACCCCCTTCATGTGGTTATAGGCCTCCTCTATGAGCTGCTTATTCTTTTCAGCAAGAGATCCTTCGAAAATTTCTTCAGCTGTTTCTTTCAGCGTTTCAAGCTTCAAAATTCCCGTAGCTCCCGCGAAAGCACCAACCATCGCTGTGTTGGTTATAGGCCTTCCAAGGATCTTTATCGCGAGTTTAGTCGCATTTATGGTTGCAACCCTCACATTCCTCCCAATAACGGCCTTCAAATCCTCAGGTCCCTTGGGATAGTTCGCGATGAGCATACCATTATCCTTCAAACCTGAAATTACATTTACAGCTTCAAAAACACTTGGATCCAACACTACAACATAGTCAGGATAGTAGATCTCGTCCCTTACAACTATTGGCTCGTCTGAGATCCTAAGAAAAGATGCTACCGGCGTCCCTCTCTTTTCAGCACCAAATGTGGGGAATGAAAGCGTGTAGTAGCCTTCCTTGAACCCTGCTACTGCTAAGAAGTCTGCAGCTGTCACCACTCCCTGTCCTCCTCTTCCATGGAATCTTACCTCGATTAACATGTTCTAACGCATCGGTTGCTGTTTAAAAAATTTTTCAAGTTTCGCTCGAACAAACAAAATTTCTTACAATTTTCCATGCCTTCCCTTTCCATTTTTTACAAACTTTTCCGCTTCGCTGTAAAGCTCCCCATCTTCAAGTGTCTCACGCCCAATTTCCGCCTCTATGGCCAATGCTTCCTGCAGAGATTTATCCAATCCCAAATAGACACTTTTTCTGTCATTTCTAAGCGCAAGCTGTGGATAGGATTTCATTAGCTCTGCAACCTCTAACGCCCTTTCAAGAGCCCTTCCCGATTCAACGACTTCACTGACTAATCCAATCTTCAGAGCTTCCTGAGCGGAGATCAGCTTTCCCGTCAAAATCAGGTAGAGTGCATTTCCCAGTCCAACGATTCTCGGCAACCTCTGAGTACCCCCATTTATCAGCGGGACTCCAAAACGCCTCTCGAGAAAACCGAACTTCGCAGTTTCATCCGCAATTCTGAAGTCGGCCCAAAGAGCTATTTCTAGGCCACCAGCAACACAAAAACCAGAAATTGCAGCTATTACCGGCTTTGAAAGCATCATTCTCGTAAATCCGAGCGGTCCTTCTGGCTTCATTGCTCTGCCCATCATGCGCTTCAGATCGCTGAGATCCGCTCCCGCGCAGAAGTTACCCCCTGATCCTGTTATGATGCCAACGTATAGCTCATCGTCCTTTTCAAAATCTTTCCAGATCTCCTCAAGCTTTTCAGCCATATCAAGATTTATCGCGTTTCTCTTCTCGCCCCTGTTCAGCTGAACTATCAAAACATGTCCCCTGCGGAAAGTGAGAACATCTGTCATGAAGAAATTGCGCTACGGGGTTTAAAATTCTAATCCGGGAATTTCAATTCGGAAAGAATGGCTTAAAAATGATCTGCCGAAGAATCGAACATGAGATTGGTGTTCACGCTCATATTGCTCCTCCTAATCTTAGTCCCCGTTTCGGGTAAAACGGAAGTATACATAAAGTTGGACAAAAAAATGGTTGCTCCAGAAGACCTGCTCAGAATTAGCGTGAATGCATTCAGCGACATCCCAAGCCCAATAGAAGTTCTGATTACAGGCCCGGGAGGGGGTCAATGGCTTTACGAGAATGAATCGGTGATTGTCTTCAGCGGTTCCTGGGATTTTCAAATCCCTGAAGATTGGGGAGATGGTGTTTACGTGGTTAAAGTCAATTTGTTCGAAAATGGCACCACAAAAGAGTTCTTTGAACAGTTCAGGGTCATCAAGCCAAAAATATTGAAAGTTGAATTCCCGGAAGTGCCTTATCAGGGCAGAACTCTTGTGAATGTTACCGTGGAGACGCCAGAGGAGAGAGAGACAAGCCTCTCTTTCAAGTTCATTGGCCTCAATTTCAGGTTCACATCAGAAGAGGAGTTTAAAGTTTACGATAACTCAACAAAGCTTAAGTTGAATCTCAGGCAAAGATACGATGAAACAAGGGATATAGATTACGCCTTAAAGCCAGGGATATACGCAATCGAGCTCATTCTCAAGTATCGCGGGAGAATTTTCGACAGCAGAATCCTGACGGTTGAGGTCGTAAAGCCGAAGCTCAGCGTGAACATTTCCGAGGAGGTTGTGACGGGAGAACCCATAAGGATAACGATTTCAACAAACAGATTCAGCGACGCCTACGATGGTGCTTACAACGGCATCGTCCTAACACTCGTTGGAGAGAACTACAAGGCCGTAAAGGTTGTTGAGCTCGATGAGGGGGGAGAAGCAAACGTCACGATGGAGACCGCAGGTTTGAGCGAGGGAGACTACAAGCTGTATATCCGCGACACGATGCTCACCTACAAAGGCTATTCTCCAAAAGCCCTTGCCTACCTCTACTACGACCTCGATCCAAAGGATCCAAAGGCCAAAGAATTCCATGCACAGGATGACATCGTAATCGTGAAGGATTTAAGGATTGAGAAGCACCCGCAGTCAAGATCAAATTCGATCGTTTTCTTTGAACCAACTGGACAGGAAGCGGAGGAAGGGGAATTCGTGAGCTACAAAATCTTGCTCAGCTCCGCAGATAATGGGCTAAGTGCCTACGAACTGATTCTTTACCTGTCAAACAATTCTGTGGCCGAATTCTACCGCATTTATTTCCCCGAGTGGGCGTATGAGACTTACAAGGTGATCACCAAGGACCAGATAAGGATGAGTGCCCTCGATTTAAAGGGCTCCGTGGGAAAAGATGCGTCAAGGGTCGAAATAGCGACGGTCATGCTGAGGGCTCTATCGGAGGGCGTTGCCGAGATGAGTTTAAAGGTGAAGAGAATGGACTCTGACAACGGAATGCCGATAAATCCGCTCACATACAGCGCATTCTTAGTAGTAAAACCTGCAAGAGAAAACAAGACGGAAGAAAACAACATGACCTTATCGGAGAACGAGAACGGGGATTTAAACGGAAATTCGAGTGAAGAGATCGAAATACCGCAAGGAAACACTACAGAGATTCCTGAAGAACAAAATCAAAGTTCTGAAGAGTTTCCTGTGCATGAAATTTTGAAAAATGGAGAAATGACTGAGGAAGACAGGAGAGAGGTTTCAAAGGGAAAAAAAGTGCCAAAACCAAAGGAGCTCGGAGTTGAGCCAAAGGACATAATCATAGTGGCGGCTTTCGGGGTCACGTTTGTACTTGTCCTCGGAAGGAGGAGCTGAGATTAAAACTTAAAGATTTGCCCTTTCCTCGATTTCCCTGTCAACCACGGATTCCGCGATGTCAGAGGAATAAGCCAAGATTCTGTTCAAGCTGTCGAATATCGTTTTAAGAAGGATTATCTCCTCCTTTGAATACTTCAACAAGTTCTCCTGAAGTTCTGCAATGCTTTTTCTGGCTTCTTTCACCTTTTCGATTGTATTCTCCGCCATCCTTACGTCCAGTTTCAAAAAGGCCATTACTGCTTCCCTAAGGATTTCGTAAACTTTTTCGCAGATCAAAAAATCCTCGTAATGTCTGTTCAGATTCATTAGGGCCTCGGTCATCAATTCGACGTGATCCGCAATCCTTTCAACGGTTCGAGCAAACGCTCTGAAAAAATTTGAGTTTCCTGCAATTCTCAGCACAAAAAGATAGAATCTATCAACCTCGTTCTCTCTAAAAGCAATTGAGCTTGCAATTTTGCGATCAAAGTTTTCGGAAGACATTTTAATGAAATCGAATAGCATGCTCAGACATACGTTGCTTAGTTTCTCCAGAATTTTTTCAACCTCTATTTCGGGTCTAACGAGATGGGTCATCAATTCCATCTCTCCTCCAGTGTCCTCCATTATCTCCATGCCCACGAGCATATCTGCTGCGAGGGCTACGGCCCTTCTCTGCTCGTCCGTATTAACCTTCAGCCTCAAAACATCGTAATTCGCAAGATAGTACGCAACGACCCTTCTTACCGTTTTATCAAAGCTCAGGTCCCCCAGATCAACGTATGCACTCCTTGCAGCCCTTTTTGCCACCACGACCAACTTCTCGCGCATCTCTTCGACATGTACGGTATCTCCCTCCTTAAGTCCGTTTTTCTGAACCCAAGTTTTGGGCAGGGTGAGAATGTAGCTACCCTTCCCACTCTTAAAGATCTTCCTTGTTTCCATGCAGAGAATGTATGCATAAGTTTAAAGCGTTTTCTATATAGAGGTATATACTCGATGTAGTCTATATGGGAAAAAAATATAACCTAAGAGGGGTACATACTCAGGGTGATAAGATGAAAGGGCAA
>CAZZIT010000077.1:0-3847 GCA_964654365.1 uncultured archaeon | reverse complement strand
ATGCGGGGGGAGGGATTCGAACCCTCGAACCCCTTCGGGATGAGATCTTGAGTCTCACGCCTTTGGCCACTCGGCAACCCCCGCTCAAAAGCTTTTAATCAGTGCTACATATTAGGCTTTCGGGATGCTCTACATCGTTATCCTGACCCCGAAGTGCAATTCGAATTGCTGGTACTGCGGTGGGTTCGAAGAAGACATGATGCCAGAAAAGATTCAGTACAGCGTTGAAGCTCTTAGGAATTTTGTGGGAAGATCTTCGATTGCATTCTATGGCGGTGAACCCCTGTTTGAGATGGACAAAATGAAGGAGATAATGGATAAAATCCCCGCAGAGCGATTCATCTTGCAGACAAACGGAATCTTGCTTGGCAAACTTGAAAGGGAATATCTCGAGCGATTTTCCACGATTCTGGTCTCATTTGACGGAAGAAGAGAAGTCCACGACTTCTACAGGGGAAACTATGAAAAAGTGCTTGAAAATGCAAGAACTTTGAAGTGCTTTGGCGGAGAGCTGATCGCGAGAATGACTGCGAGCCTTGAAACCGACATATACGAGGATGTTCTGCACATTCTTTCTCTGCGCACTTTCACGCACGTTCACTGGCAGATCGATGCGGTGTGGAGCCACTACTCCGTGAGGGAATTCGAAAAGTGGGTTGAGAAATACAACGCAGGAATAAGAAGGCTCGTGAAGTTCTGGATTGGAGAAATGCTAAGTGGAAGGATTCACAATATTGTTCCATTTATGGGCGTAGCAACGGCATTTTTCCAAGGCTATAGCTATCCCCCGTGCGCCTCCGGATTCCAATCTTTTGCCATTTCGACCGACGGAAGGGTTCTCGCATGCCCGATATGTCCGGACTTGGAGTGGAACTGTCTAGGCGATATCCACTCTGGAATAAAGAGGGGAGTTGAAATCCTCGATCCCTGCCCAAGCTGCAGTTATTTTCGATTCTGCGGTGCTCGATGCCTTTTCTTTAACAGGGAGAGACTTTGGGGAGACGACGGGTTCAGGCTTGTCTGCTCGACCGTAAAAAACCTGGTGGACTCGTTGCTTGCATATAGGGATGTGATTGCAAAATACAGGGAGCGCTTAAGGTATCCCAAATACCCTAACACGACCGAAATCATTCCTTAGGCCTTTTCTTGAGCAGAGAAGGTAAGTGGATTATATATCTCCCGTCCTCTTCCAGGGCGATTATTATCTCCTCCCTCTCGAGCAGCTTTTCCAGATTGATCTCGTACTGTCCCGGGGCGATTATGCGTATGCTTTCAATTCCGAATCTCGAGAACTCTTTCTTCAGCTCTTTCGCAACTTCCTCTGGCTTAACGGTATCCTTCTCCCTTGGAACGTAGAGAAACTTGTTGTTCCCACACTCACACCCGTTCAGCAGACGCATGTCCCCGTCTGCGTAAAGCTTTCCGCACTTGGTGCAGCGGTGTGGCATATCAGGTTATGAGCGCCTTTATCAGGTCTTCCTGCTTTTCCAGAGTTTTAAGCCTGTTCGCAGGCCCTATTACCGTGAGCCTTCCCTGCTTCTTTCCGAATAGCTTCGAAAACACGGATTTTTCTCTGCAAGGATAGCTTTCAACCTCAATGCCTATGAAGTTCTCGTGGTCTATTTCCAGCATTGTCTGCTCTATCAGCTTTGCCTCCTCTTCAGGCGTAAGTCCAGTCTCAAGGACGACTATTTTTCCTTCCTTGACGCTGTCAAGGATCATCCGTATTTTCTCCATCGAACCCATCTTGCTCAGCCTTTCCTTAGAGACCAGATTCATCTGAACGCCCATAAGATCACCCGAATTTTTCGGCAATCGCCCTGTAAAGGGCATCTAAATTTATGCCCTTCAAAGCCGACACGGGAACGATCTGATGCTGTGGAAAGGCCGACTTTATTCTGGCTGGAGACGCGTTGGGCAGATCGATCTTGTTCGCCACTATTATTAGCGGAAGCTTCCTTGCCTCTATGTTGCCGACTATGGTTACATTCACCTGTGTAAAGGGATCCTCGGTTGCGTCCATTACGAGAAGGATACCATCAAGGTCGTCAAGCCATTTTATTGCCTCAATAACGCCCTCCGTGGCCTCCTTTGCTCTCCTCTTCGCCTCTTCCTCGCTCATTCCATACTTGAGGAAATCATGAAAGTCGATTTTCGTTGCAAGCCCGGGAGTGTCGACGACATCTATCGTTACTGTTTTTCCGTCAACCTGAATTTTTACACCTTCCCTTAGCTTTACCCTTCTCGTTTCATGCGGGATCTCGCTCGGAGAACCCATTATGTCCCCCAACCAGTCTCTCAGTATCCTGTTGGCAAGCGTAGTTTTTCCAGCGTTCGGGGGACCGTAGATCCCGATCTTCAGTTTGTCCTTTCTGAGAAGAAGCCTGTAGATGAACCTAAGCCTTTTCCTCAAACCTGTCAGCAGACCCATTCAGACACCTCAAGCGATTTTGTGAATTCAAGCTATTAAATTTTATCTTCAACTCAAGCCACCCTCTAAGGCCTGAATTTCCAGAGAAGATAAATCGCCAGGGCGAATAATGCGAAAGGAACTAAGATCGCCCAGAATTCGAATCTTCTACCCTCTATGTCTTTCAGAACGAATTCTGCAACTTCAGGGCTCTCTATAAGAATTCCTATCTCCCTGTTAAGCTTCAGCCCATACTTGTTCATGTTTGCAGAAGTTATCAACACCTTATCGTCTGCAACTATCGCCTTTCCATGCATTTTCGGTATTTTCTTCACCTCAATCCCCTCTTTTTTCAAGATTTCAGCCTCTTCGCCCGAATACTCTTCGCTTAGCACCACCGTCACCTTCGCGCCATTTTCCTTGGCACTTCTAATTGCATGGAGAAGTCCACGATCGTCGAACCAATCGAAGCCCATATAAGGGGCAATTATGTACAGCCTTTTATTAGCTGACTGAATTAACTCTAAGATTGGATTGCAGTCGGGTAAGATTATTAGAGTGGCATTGGCTTCGAACTCGATGCTCTTACCGTCTCCAAATCTTTTTTCAACCGCACTTCCGGAGCAAGACTTGGCTTCGCTCGCAAATCTTCTGTCGTATTCGATCAAATCGCTGAGAGTCTCAGCCATTTTCTGGCTTTCGAACTGGACTATGTAGCCCTTCTTCGAGAAAACCCAGTTTTCCGTGGTTATGATTACCATTTCTCCCCTGATTCCGAACTTGTAGTGGAAGTGCCTATAAGGGCCTGAGAGAAAGGTCGCATTGACCCCACACCTCACCCCTGCCTTAGGGTCGACGAATAGCTCCTCAGGCTCGAAGTTTGCAAAAAAGCTGTAACTAACGATTTTAAAGCCTTCAGCCTTGAAATCTGCTGGAGTTATTATCAATCTTCCTTTTAAGTGCTCCGATACGCATTCAAAGTTGCTCCAGTCCTCATATCTGAAATCCCATTTCTCTCCCCTTCTGTAGTAAACCACACCCGAGTCAAGAATTCTGATGTCTTTGCCGTAGTAAAAGCAGTCTCTGAGCTCCTTAGAACTCATACAGATCTCTTCACCGTTGTTAGAAAGTATGAAATTCTTTGGAGACTCAATAAGCTGCCCTAAGGGCTCAAATTTTTCGAGAAATGCAGAACTATTTTTCGTAATTGTGTAAAAGCCCTCTTCGAGCATCGAACTAGCTTCTCCATCGCTCAGGATGCACGAGTCCGGGCAGTAGACTTTCAGATACTCCGCATCATCGCTTCCGTATGGATTCGGGCAGATCTCAAGGAGTAAGGCTAAGCTAATTATTAAAAGAGAGTTCATTCCTGATCTCGCCGATTTTGGCCATTCTTTCGGCTACAACGTTGTGCTGGTGAATGCTCTCCTCGTTTTC
>CAZZIT010000076.1:0-3370 GCA_964654365.1 uncultured archaeon | reverse complement strand
AATAAAAAACTGCAGGAGTTCTTCCTGAAGCTCGACGATGAAACTCTGAACAGTCTTGCGAAAAGCATCTCGGGGAAGAAGATAGAGGCGATGAGCGTTCAGGCCATAGTAGTGGAACTCCTTAAAACGAATTCCTCCCTTTTGGAGCTTTTCAAAGACTTCCTTTCCTGACCCTTTTTCATCGAAAGATTTAAATAAAGAATAATGTACTATTTCCCGTAGCCAATGAGAATGAACTGGAAGGAGATATTGGACAAAACGCTCGCGGGGGTCTATATACTCGACAGTGAGGGTAGATTTGTCTACGTGAACGACATAGTTGAGAGAGCCACACGTTATTCGAAGGAGGAGCTGTACAGTGGAGATATTTTTAAAATAACGCCTCCTGAGGAATTAGAAAAGGCAAAGGAGTACCTGAGAAGAACAATCAATGGCGAGACCATTTTTTACGAGGCCAGATATATGCGAAAGAGTGGGGAAGTGAGGTGGATGTGGGGATTCGCCTCCCCGATCGAGATTGAAGGAAAAAAGTACTGCTTAGGTAGCTGGATCGACGTAACAAGGGCAAAAAGACTGGAAAATGAGCTCAGAAACCGTGAGGAATTTTACAGGGCTCTGATCGAGGAAAGTCTGAGTCCAATCTGCATAACGCAAAAGGGAAAAATTTCTTACGTGAACAGGGCATTTGAGGAGTTCACTGGATACCGTAGGGATGAAATGGTCGGAAAAGAATTGTTCATAGCTCATCCAGAGGACAGAGAACTTGTGGAAAAAGTGTGCGTCGAGGGAGACTACGCGAGGAAAGATCGCGATACCTTCAGCTTCAGGATCATCAGAAAAGACGGTAAAGTCAGGTGGCTCACAATCAAAGCGGCGAGGATAACCTACAACGGTGAGCCAGCAATTGCTGCAACTGCAGTGGACACAACTGCAATCCATGAAATGAATGCTGAGCTGAAAAGGAGAGCAGAATATCTATCGCTTTTGAACAGCATTTTGAGGCACGACATAGGCAATGCACTGACCACAGTAATTGCTGCACTTGAGCTCGATGATCCAAAGTTAAAAGCAAAAGCGCAGGAGAGAATCGACTATATAATGAGGCTGATTGCTGACATCCGAAATTTGGAGTCAGCGATTGACGTTCTGAAGCCTATAAACATCGCCGAAATAGTTAGAGACATTTCCAAGCGTTACAGGATTGAGGCAAAAGTGGAGGAAATTTTCGTGTATGCAAACGAGGGTTTGAGCAGTGTTCTCGAAAACATAGTCAGCAATGCATTCCTTCATGGAGGAGAAAACGTAAAAGTCGTCGTTGAAGCATTCAAGAACGGAAAGTGGGCAGTTTGCAGAATTTCAGACAATGGAAAAGGAATCCCTGACGACATAAAACCGAGGATCTTTGAAAAGGGATTTTCCACCGCAAAGAGAACTGGAATGGGGCTTTTCATCGCAAAATGGCTGGTGGAGGCATATGGAGGAAAAATAGAGGTAAGAGACAACGTACCTTCAGGAGCAGTTTTCGAAATAAGGTTGCCAACCTTAGAGGACTGACTCCAAGGCCCTTTGAATCGTTGTTTTGTCCATTTTCTCGAGCTCCGAAATTGATTCCATCAGACTTCTGCTCCACCTCTCCACAGCCCTAAGCATTTGCTCCTTGAATTCATGAAAGGGAATTGGCTTGTAAAGATACCTGTATCCACCGCTCCTTAAAATTCTGTAGCCCCTTTCTATCAGACCTCTTTCAAGTAGCTTTTGAAGTGACTTGTAAACAGTGCTTTTGTCTTTGCCGACGAGCTCAGAGATCTCCTCGATTGTGGCCGGATTTTTCTTGAGCAGCGTGACGTATATTTCGAGGTCGAGGCAGCTCAGGTCAAGGGCACACTTGAGCGTGCATCGGATGTGTTCTTCGCACTTGAACTCCATATACTCAGTTCTGCTAGGAAGATTTTAAGCTTTCTCATAACGAAACTTTAAAATCTTTCAATCGTAGCGATTTCATGCTTCCAGACATTCAGCTTTTAAGACCGCAGTTTCCCATCGAGCTGAGCAGAGTTGGGGCCAAAGGAATAAGAAAGTTAGTTCAGGTAAAAAGGGAGGAAAAGAGGCCGATAATTCTCATCTCAACTTTCGACGTTTTCGTCAACTTGCCTCATCATTTAAAGGGTGTCAGTCTAAGCAGGAATTTCGAGGTCATAGACGAGGTGCTGGAAAGATTGACTGCTGAACCTATCGGAAAAATAGAGGACCTCGTGATAAAGATCGCAGAAAACTTGCTGGAAAGACACGAATATGCGACTAGAGCGGAAGTTTCGATGTCTTCAGAATTCATAAGGCGCAAGAAAGCCCCGGCGAGTTCGCAAAGGACTCAAGAAATAGTCAGAATTTTCGGAGACGCAACGATTTCCAGAGCTGGCGAGAGACTCGTATTCATTGGGGCAGAGGTCAGCGGAATCACAGCCTGTCCATGCGCTCAGGAGCTGGTAAAGGCAAGAGCTGCCGAGAGGTTGTTAAGGGAAGGTTTCAGGCATGAGGAAATCGAGAAGATCTTGGAAGTGGTGCCGATTGCCACCCACAACCAGCGCGGAAGGGCGATGATAAAGGTTCAGGTTAACGATAGCTTCAGGGTTTCGATATCAAAGCTGATCGAAATAGCCAAATCGGGAATGAGCGAGGAAACCTTTGAGATACTCAAGAGGGAGGACGAACTCGAGGTGATCGAGCGGGCGCATAAAAGGCCAATGTTCGTAGAGGATAGCGTGCGAAAAATGGCCTACGAATTCCTTAAAGCCTACCCCGAAGCTCCGAATGAGTTTTTAATATTTTTAAGGCAGGAAAACGAGGAGAGCATTCACCAGCACAACGTTGTAGCCGAAAGAATAGCCAAAATCGGCGAGATAAGGAATGAACTTTCTTTTAATAATTAGCTTAGCCTTACTCCTTGAGATCTGCCCGAATCCATACGGAAGCGATGATGCGGAGTATCTGAAAGTCTACTGCCCAGACTCGTGCATCTTGAGCGATGGAGAAGCTAGTTTGATGCTCGAGGATGGCTTTTACACAATTACGAAAAATAGTTCTGCATTTCTCGAAAAATTTGAGCCCTTAGGAAAGCTTATTGAGTTTCCAAATAATTTCGAACTTTCGAACAACGGTGAAGAGATCTGTATGAGTTCTAAGGAGCTCAGAGACTGCTTTTACTACGGCAAAGACATCAGAATTCTTGACTCGGGTGTGGTTTACTACAGAAAGGGAGAGAAATGGGATTTCAGATATGAGGACTGGAGCAACTTTGAATGCGTATCGGAGCACTTAAAAGGAAGATTGATAATAACTCCAGCAGATTTCAAGGCTGAAGGCTTTAAAATCG
>CAZZIT010000075.1:0-4365 GCA_964654365.1 uncultured archaeon | reverse complement strand
ACTCTGAGAACTGCGGGATAAATTTTTAAAGACTGCCCCACTTTTTACTCCATGAGAGTATTACCATTGCTACTGGTTCTGCTGCTCATACCAGTCTCAGCTCAGAGGGTTGAAGAAATCTCGAATCTAAATCTGAGCGTTTTCGTAAATGATAAGGCTCATCTGAGATACGAGTTCACAATCAAAAATCTGATAGACAAACCCTTAGTTCCGGGAATAGGGGAGATTAGGCTCCAGAAGGTGGAACCAGCCAAGCTATTGGTAATACCCATCCCATTCACAGAAGAGAGGAAAGCGGTTAAAGTCGAGAACCTGAAGGCATACTCCGGGAATATGAACTTCAAGACAGGTTACGAAGAGAGAGAGGGATACTCTGTCGTTTACTACGAGATCTGGTATCCAATTGAACCATACGGTGAAAGGAACGTCGTTCTGGAGTTCGATGCGGACTTGGTAGATAGAGGAATTCTATTCAAGAGTATAACCATCCCCGTTGGCGGCGACATGGACATAAAAAATTTGAGGGTAAGCATAAGCTCAAACTGGAGCAATTGCTATCTTGAGCCAAAAGAGTTGAATGCAGTACCAGCTAACCACATAGCCTTTGTAACAGCCGAATTCTCCCTTCTGCCCATGCCATTATTACCTGTAAGGGGATATCTTCTCCTCTGGAGTATCTTAATCGGAATAATGTTGCTGTTGCTGATATGGCTAAGGAAATGAGATTACTTGCTCTTGTTTTGATTCTAACCGTAGGAATCGCAAATGCCTGCATTATCGAGATAAGAGAGGTTACTTTTTACCCCAATGGCACCCAAAGCGTGGGAAGAGACTGGATTATCGTGAACTTTACCAACGGATATGGATACGAGATCTACGACGTTCAGATTGGAGAGATCGCCAAAATCCCGGCCATGCTCCCCGGCCAGAATGTTAAAATAGACCCCTACTTGGAGCTTTTGCCGAAAGAATTTCCTTTGGTCATCATGGCTAAGGTTGAGGATTTGGGAGAGAGGAGCAGGATTGAATACGTCGTCAAAAATTTCGGAAAAGACATGGAGATCCTGATCTCATTCCCAAGATTTGAGGGCTTTGTTGATTGCAGTGACTGCGAGGTCTCGGAGAGGATCAACTTCTACCTCTTCGTGCCGTCCAATTCTTCAGGGAGTTTTTCGATCACTGCGGCCCGTGATTTCGTCATTCCTGACGCGGAAGTAGGATTTAAGATTGAAGAAAGTCAGAATCTGAGTTTCGGTTTTAAGATTCCGATAAGTATTGAGAAGGGGAGAGGAGAGAAATGGATTGCAAAATTCCAGACTTCAAATCCGACTTATAAGGAGATAGAAATTCATGTAAACGCCTGGGTAGATCTATGCGGCGAAATAAGAGAAATATTAAACGAAAGCATAAAACTACGCAAAGGGGAAGTTTTCTCCAATGCCACCGAACTCGAAAGTGTGTGTGTGCCTGTTTTCTTCTTCAAAGGTAAAGCAAAGGCAGAAGATTTCTGCAGTTACGAGATCATTCCATGCTACAAATTTGGGGAAAGTTATATAGTTGGCTATGCCATTCTTAAGGGTTTTTCCTACTCCCCTCCAGCATCTCCTACACCAACTGCCCCTCCCGTTTTCCCCTACACTCCTCCTCCCCCACCCATCCCACCAACAGCCGTTTGGCCTGAAGAGGTGCAACTTACTGGCATCGTGGAAGCAAATATACCTTCAACGAGGACGTTGCCTCTAAGGATAAAAGTTGAGTATGCGATAATGATGGTCCCAGCCACCCTCGGTGCTTTCACTTCGATGTTTCTCTTTCCCGTTTTAAACAGAAGAGGCGTAGTCGCTTCTAGGAGTAATGCGAAGATCTTGGAATTGCTTTATCCGAGGTTCAGGATTTATACAGTTCCTTCAAACCCCATTACAGGAGGAATTCTGGTCGAACCGGATGAAGAAGTTGTATCGGCTTTACTTTCGGTCGGTCTGGAGCGCGAGGATGCAGAGCTGATTGCGGTCGCCATAAAGATTAAAAAGCCGATCATAGCAAGAGATCGGAGATCAGCGAGGGTAGCTTTAGCCTGTGGAGTGCCGGTGATAGGATATGGAAGATCTTGAACCCCTGATGGAGGAAATCCTCAGGAAAATAAGATTTAGGGATACAATCTCTGCGATTTTGATTTCCTCGGCTTTTGTAATCTTTGGCCTTCTCATGCTTGTAATCTTGGACGTAATTGCCGTTTCGGGTTTGATGAAGGGCACGATTTCCATATCTCTGCTAATCATAAGTTGGGCGTTAATGGTCTCTGGAATTTACCTTTTGACTTCATTTCCTGCTCCAAGGCTTCCTTCAAAGCTCGTGGCTGACTCTTCAGGAGTTATGGCTCTTTTCGAGAGAAGGTATCCAGGAAAGATATATGTGACGAGGGAAACCTTCAAAAGGCTACCGCCTGCAGTTGGGCTAAGAATGAACATTGAAGTGCTCGAAATCGATCCTGAAGAGGCAAAAAAATTCGAAAAATACGGAGAGGAGCTTTCGCACGCTATTTTGGCAGCAAAAAATCTGAAGGGAAAGATTGTAAGCTCCGAGAGAAAGAAACTGGAAGGGATAGAAGTGATAAGAGCTGAGGATGTAAAAATTTAGCAGACTTGATAAAAACTGCGAAAAGTTTATTAGATTGTCTTAGTTTTTTTCTCTATGGCGATCGTTGTGGCTTTAGATGAAAGGTCAAAAAGGACGGAAAGAGTGGTTGCTTTTTCAATAGAAGAGTCCAAGCTTCGAAACGAGAAGCTATATTTCATACATTCTCTGTATGGCGGCGAAAGAACGGAGCAAAAAGAAATAGATGCTGGAGAGGAGCTTTTAAAATGGGCGGAAGAGGAGGCAAAGAAGGCAGGAGTTGATTGCGAGACCAAGCTTCTTGTAAGGGGAAAGGAGCCCGCAGAAGATATAGTTGAATTTGCAAACGAGATAAATGCAAATCTGATCATAATTGGAGTGAGAAAGAGGAGACCCGCGGGAAAGGTAATATTCGGCAGCGTAGCGCAGGATGTTATACTCAACTCAACTCAGCCAGTTATCTGCGTAAAATAAATTTAGTATTATATTTTTATCTCAATTCATCCCATTTCCTTCTCCTTCTAAAGCGAGTCGCTGCAAAGATCAACAAAACCCCGAGGAATGCAGCAAATATGTAGATTGAGTAAGGCGAAAGGGCGGAGACCAAGTCGAAACCTTTTGAATTTTGCTGTGCTGAAACCTCTGCATAAAGTTTGTCTATATCCTCCCTCAATTGATACATGCTGCCTTCTATTTTCTTGCATTCCTCATATGCCTTCGTGAACTTCTCCTGCTCAAGGTAATCGCGTATGGCCTGAAGCTTAATCTTAAGGCCGTCGGCACTTGACTTTAGAGTTGCGTAACTCGAGCTAAAATTCGTGAAATTCTCTGTGCCTCTAAGACCCTGGATCAGTATCTGTAATTCCTCGAGCTTTATGCTGAGGTTGTTCATAACCTCGCTGAGCTTTCCGTAAACCTCCTCCGCTCTCAGTTTATCTGCAAGATTTGTCAAGTTTAAGATCTTTTCCTCCAGTTTCCTGAGCTTTTCATCCGCTGCTAAATAGTTTCCCGCGCCTAAGTCTTTTTCAGCAGAGCTGAGAAGATCTCCCACGTTCTGGAACTCCTTCTCATCATACTTCACACCTTCACTTTCCAGCTTGTTTCTCACTTCAGACATTTTGTTCTTTAGCGAGTTCAGATCTGCTAAAAATGCTGTTTTATTTACAACCCTGATCGTTACAGGCTTCAGCGCGTCCTTCGCCGCCTCTTCCGCTGTTGCAAAGAGGGCATCGATTTCTTTTATTCTCAGATTCGTCTCAGGAACTTTTCCTGTTAGATTCACTGAAATATAGTCAACGCCCTCCTTTCCCTGCTCTGGAATCGAGAAATACAAAACCTCAAAGGATACGGAAGACCCCTTAAAATCCTCGGATTTGTATGGAGCACCGGAATACTGGATTTTCCAGATTCCTTTCGCTTCAAGAAGTGAAGTTTTGAAGTCGTAGCTCCTCGGATTTCCTTGCTCGCCACCGAGCTTCACCTTATCGGCAGTTGTTTTTGGATAAATGGTATAAGTTATCTGAACATCATCACCAGCAAAGAAGTAATCCTTCTCCGGCGAGACCCTGACCTCGATGCTAAAGTTGTTCGCGTATAGGGTCTCCAGCGCACCCGCTGAGCCTATCAGCGCAAGCATCAACAGTGCTGCTGCCAGAAAACGCATGAAAGGGATTGCATTGTAGACTTAAAAAATTTTCTTTTCACATACTTTCGAGAGATCCCGTAGAATTTCCGGTTCATGGATGAAGGAAA
>CAZZIT010000074.1:0-23025 GCA_964654365.1 uncultured archaeon | reverse complement strand
GGCGTTTATTTCCAGACTAAGGGTCCGAGGCTTGAAACGAGAGCAGAGATAGCGATGATAAAGAATTTTGCTGACTGCGTGGGAATGACTGCAGGCAGCGAAGCTACGGTTGCGAAGGAGCTGGGTATTCGTTATGCCGTGCTCTGCACGATGGACAACTACGCGCACGGGATCAGGGGGGAAACGGTGGATTATGAAGTGATCGTAAAAAGGGCCAAGGAGAATGCGAGCGTTTGTCTCGAGATAGTTCGGAGGGCTGTTGGAAGGGTTTTAGAAATTTGAATTTTTTTCTGCAGGTAAATGAAAAATTTAAAAAAAATTCATCTGTCAACCGCTGTCTGGTAGAAATCGCATAGTTTTTATATCTGCACAGTGATTCAAAGCCATGAAAGTTCTCGTTGCAGAGGAGATCAGCGGTGAAGCTGTGGAGCTGATGAGAAAAGCGGGCCTTCAGGTGGACGTAAAGACCGGGCTGAAGAAGGATGAACTGCTCGGCATAATTCAGGATTATGATGCCTTGGTCGTGAGAAGCCAGATAAAGGTGGACAGGGAAATAATCGAGAGAGCAAAGAGCCTCAAGATCATCGGCAGGGCTGGGGTCGGGGTGGACAACATAGACCTCGATGCTGCAAGCCAGCGCGGGATTATAGTCGTTAATGCCCCCGGGGGGAACACGATCTCTACCGCGGAGCACACGATCGCCCTGCTCCTTGCCCTTGCGAGAAAGATCCCGCAGGCATATCTGTCGATGAAGGAGAAGAAGTGGGATAGGAAGAGGTTTATGGGGGTTGAGCTTCGCGGTAAGACCGTTGGAGTCATTGGACTCGGCAGAGTGGGCTTTGAGGTTGCGAAGAGGTGCAGGGCTCTCGAGATGAACGTAATGGCATACGATCCATACATTCCTCCTGAAAGGGCGCAGCAGATCGGAGCGAAGCTCGTCGACCTCGAGACGCTCCTGAGGAATTCGGACATCATAACCCTTCATGTCCCGAAGACCAAGGAGACAGTGGGAATGATAAGGAAGGAGCAGATCGAGATGATGAAGAAGGGAGTGTTGATCGTGAACACAGCAAGAGGAGGAGTAATAGATGAAAATGCCCTCGTTGAAGGGCTTAAGAGCGGTAAAATCGGTGGAGTTGCCCTCGACGTTTACGAAAAAGAACCTCCCGACTTTAACAGTCCAATATTCAGCTTCGATAACGTGATAACGACACCCCATCTAGCAGCCTCAACCGAGGAGGCGCAGCTCAGCGTTGGGCTCATCGTTGCTGAGGACATCGTTAACCTCGCAAAGGGGCTGCCCGTGAAGAATGCTGTGAATCTGCCCTCCATCGAGCCCGCTGAATTCGAGTTCCTGTATCCTTACATGCTCCTTGCCGAGAAGATGGGTAAGATCGCCAGTGCCAGAATCGGAGGGATAATAAGGAGTGTAAAGCTAACGTTCAGCGGGAAAATTGCCGAGAAGAACAAGGAGTTCGTTGTAAGAGCTATGCTGAAGGGACTCCTTGAAAAAACTCTTGGCGCTGGCATAAATCTGATCTCGGCGAAGAAGATTGCCGAGGAGAGAGGTATAAGGGTCGAGGCTAGCTCCATAGACAGGATTGAGAACTACGAGAGTCTTCTTGAGACTGAGGTGGAAAGCAACGGGAAGAAGATATACTTCGCCGGAACTTGTTTCGGCAAGGAATACAGGCTGCTGAAGATAGACGTCTACCACGTGAACTTCATACCGAAGGGCCACTACATAATCTCGCTCCACGAGGACAAACCTGGTGTCATCGGCCGCGTCGGGACGCTTTTCGGAAAGAACGGGATTAACATCGCGGGAATGATCGTCGGAAGGAGTGGCGACAAACCAGGAGGGGTTCAGCTGATGCTACTCCTCGTCGACGATCCGCCGACTGAGGAAGTGCTTAAGGAAATGCTGAAGCTCGACGGAATCATTGATGCGACTTACGTCGAACTCTGATAACTTTTTCTTTTCCTGATCCGCCAGTTAATTCAGAAATGCTGGAAAGACTCGAGCTCCTCGTATTTTCTCACGTATTCCAAACCCTTCCTCGTTGTTCTGTATCTAAGCTTACCTCCTTCCCCCTCGACCCTTTCAAGAAGGCCACACCTTATGAGCTCCGAAATAGTCTCTTGGGCATTTTTAAAGTTTAAGTTCACGGAATAGACGATCCTCGTTACGTTTATCCCTTCTCGCGTGTTTGCCATCTTCAGGATTTCTGAAACGATTTCATACTTCGATCTCCTTGGGACCATTCATTTCACATTCATCATAGACACCGAAGTATTTATTATTTTCGGTCAATAATTATGTTGTCATCATCATGGATGTAAACCCTTTCCCCATCCACCACGGCAAACCTTTTATCAGCCTTTAAAATCGGTTTGTCAAGCTCGCAGGAGAGCCTTGCGAGGTCTTTTAGGTTCAGAACCCTCACAGCTTCTGAATGCTCTGGAAATTCGAGAGTATTCACGATCCTGTTTCTGAACTTCCTTTCGAAGCTTCTCTTTTCCCTTTTAGACAGATAATCTGCGATCTCTGACTTGTTGGTGAAGATGAAAATCCCGAGCACAGTAGCAAGGGTCAGAAACTCGGCTCCAAAGATCAGCCTGGCATTTCTAACCTCCATCGGAAAGCCGAGAAAGCTCATCGTGTTTACCTGTGCAGTATTGCTGTATATCGCTCCTGTCTTGCTCTTTTCAGGCTCAGAAAGCGAGATTATCTTTCCGTATGTAATGTTTGAGCTTTGGAAGAACTTTTCGTTAATTTCCTGGCCTGAAATTCTGCCTCTTACATTCAAGTCTGCAACAAGCCTCACATTCGGGTCTCCGAAGTTGTATTTTGTCTCGTTCTCGATTTCCTTCCACATCAGATTTACCATTTCCCAGTCAAGCGGGATCCTTAGCTCAAGAACGTGTTTCGAGATGTTGCCGTTGTAAGTTCCGATCTCCTTCTCCCATCCTCCCTTTGTTGGGGAGAGCAGTATTTTTATCCTGTAGCTAACTTCCACATCTTCGGGTGTCGGATGGAATCTGTAAAAGTAAAAAAGCTCCATCCTTTTTAGAAGTGCTGAGTAGAGAACTTCGTTGCCGCTTATTATTTCTCTTTCGTATATCAGGTTTGGCTTCAGTTCAGCGGAGTAATCAATTCGTCCCGATTGCACGTATTCGAGGCTTAAAATCTTTTTTTCAACGATATCTGGGGAAAATAACGTTTGAAAGAAGTAAAAGCCCGAAATTAGTGTGAGAACGATTAAAATTGCCGCTGTGGGCTTTTTGAATTTTCTTCCATTGAAGTTCATTGGATGAGTCGGACAGTGGCTTAATATGGTTTGCTAATCAGAAATTCTTATCTGCGATACTTATGCTTCCTCAGAATCAATCCTTCTTAAACCGTTTTATTCCCTCATCATAGATCGGAAGGTATGAGTCTGCTGCTAACCCCTCGAAGAAAGTGCATTCTGGAGCATTTATCAGAAAACGGGGGTGAAGCAAATGTAGAAGAACTGATTTCGAGGATACTAACTCTCGAAAATAAGGAAAGGAACTACAAAACAAGAAAATCTGTTTACGTAAGCCTCATGCAGACGCATCTCCCGAGACTCGAAAGGGAGGGAATCGTGAGGTATGACCACAAAATGGGAAAGATCGTGCTGATAGCTCTTCCAGAAGGCTCCGATCTTTACGCTGAAACTGTTGGCAAATTCGACATTTCATGGAGCGCTTACTATCTCTCCCTGTCAATTTTAATGCTCCTTCTTGGCATCTTCTTTCAGAGTTATCCGCTCGTCGTCGCATCTGCGATCTTCACAGTCAGCTCAACCATAAATATATTGACTCATAAAATAAAAATTAAAAACGGTTAATGGCCGCTTGAAATGGCTTAATTCAGCTTAACCCAACAATTGAATGCAAATAACCATCTGCATTGTAGTCTGAGAATTTGCAACGGTCGAGGACTGAGAGCAGTCTTGGACCGGAAAAAGAGGTGAAAAAAATGTTTGAGAAGGGAATAGGAATACTGCTGCTGAGCGCAGCGGTGCTCGTAGTCCTAGGAATTGGGGCTGACTTCAGCGACTACACGGCACAGAGAAGCGTGCACATAGCAATTGTCGCGGATGACCAGGAATTCATAAATCTTGAGCCAATGCAGCCGTATGCGTACATTAACAGCGATGGATTGCTCGTGATCGACTTCTCGGAAAACAACCCCAATTACGTGGGCGGTGGAAAGGGAATAAGTCCGAAGAGTGAGTACAACTTTGACAGAGTCTTTGGAGTATCTAACGACTTGTGGAGCAACGATTCGGAATATGGGAACATAATAGTTACAATAAGTTCGGATAATCCCAGCGTGGAGCTTTACTGCAAGGATAATCCAGCGAATCCGACAGGAAACATCTGCTACAGCAACCAAATTGGTGGGATGGTAGCTTACAACTCTGATACGGCTGCGGGTTCAATCGTATTCTGTCTCGCTCCAGGAGAAGTTAAGGAGATAGGGATGGATCTAACTGGACCAACTTCAGTTGCAACGCCTTGGCTTAACGGAACCCTGAGCATACATGCGGAGCCAGATTACAACAACATATGCGGAGGTGTAGTGCAATGACGAAGCTTCTGCTACTTCTCGTAAGCTCGCTGGTATTAGCTTCTTTGCTAGGCCTTGGTGCTGACTTCAGAAGCTATGATGCGCAGAGAACCTTCACAGTCGCGGTCGTTGCAGACGATCAGGAATTGATAGATCTGACTCCAATACAGCCGTACGCTTTCATAAACGAGGACGGAAAGATATACTTCGACTTCTCGCAGTACAATCCAAACTATCCCGGCGGTGGAATCGGAGTGAGTCCAAACACGACCTATGCCTTCGATAAGGTGTTCAAGGTCTCAAACGATCTTTGGCCCAACGACAGCGGATATAGCGGAATCTGCATTCAGGTCTCCGTTAGCGGAAATGCTGCACCGGTGCTGACGCTGTACTCACCCGATGACGTGAGCGGTCATACAAGTCCAGAAAATGCTGCAACTGCGATAAACATGTTCGTTGAAGGCGGAGATTACGCAGAAGTCGGCTTCGTGATCGCAACAGATGGCTACGCAGCTGGAAACATGGTAAACGGACAGATAACAGTTGTTGCGCACGCTGGCGATTGCGAAGTGTGAAAATGCTCGGAAAAGTAGCATTACTAATTTTTTCATTTTTTGTTCTGCTTTCATTAGCTAGCCTCATCCTTAACGCTCCTCTACTCATCGCCTACATCAAGTCGGACAGCATGAGTCCGAAATTGGAGAAGAACGACCTCGTTTTTATAAACGTCTTTGACAGAAATTTTAATGAAGGCGACATAATCGTTTTCAACTCGAAGGGAAGCTGGATATGCCACAGAATCGTGAAGATAAGTGCTGATGGCTTCATAACTAAGGGAGATGCAAACATCGCTACTGATCAGTTTTCTGGAAAGCCAGCAGTCCTCGAGTCCCAGGTTATTGGCAAAATACTGAGTATCGGGGGAGATCCCATGAACATCCAGCTGGGAAGCGGAGTTGAAATTGCAGAAAGCGTCTTCGGACAGAACAAGTTCATCATTTTCTTCATGCTTGCTGCTGGCGGACTTTTGCTCCTCAGCGGAGGAGAGAGAGGTAGGAAGGGGAAGAAATACCTGCGAATAAAAACTTCAACGCTCTTCGTCGCGTCTTCCCTACTAATAATAGCTGCTTTCTCCCTTGCGAACGTTATGGCCTTCGAAAAGAGGGAAATAAGCTACGGAACGACCTCAGCTGGCGGTCTGAGGGAAGACTGGGTTCTTCCTGGGGAAAAGTTTTCAAGACAGGTTGAATTCAGAAACGGCGGATCTTATCCCTACTACTACATCCTCTCTCCCGAGAGCCTCAACTTGAGAGTTGAAGTGCAGGATTTCATCCTTTTCCCCGGGGAGACAATGATCGTGGAGGTGCATGTGAGCGCTCCTGAAGACACGAGCCTTCACACGGAGAAGATTTTCGTTGCGAAGTATATCCCCCTTATGCCCCTCGAGGTAATCAGAGAGCTGAGCTTTTTCCCGTATCTCCCCGTTCTGGTGATGGATCTCGAGATTGCAATTGCACTCATCCTGATTTACTCCCTCGGCAACTTTGAGGGAGAGGTTTTAAAAATAAGAAAGAGGTGGAGAACTTGAAGTTTCTGGCATTTGGTCTGCTTCTACTCGTAGCTGTGATGGCATTTCAGCTTAACTCTGACTTCAACAGCTACTATGCTGAAAGAAGCAACCAGCAGGCTGTAGTTGAGCCTGAAGAAGCATACATAGGCTATTCATGCGAAAATGTTTTCATAAAGCTGGTCTGTGGTAGCGGTAGCTCTGAGCATGCGATCCTGAGGATCTACAACAACATGAACGAGTTGATTCACGTTCGCGTTGAACTCGAAATCCCGTGGGAGGGGATCGAGATCGAGAACGAGGAATTCGATGTCACTCCCATGAGTGTGAAAGACGTGATCGCAAAAATTTCTCTTCCTGTGGGGACGTATCATGCTTCCTTCGTCATCTCGGCCACATTCGAAAACGGTAGCGCGGAGATCTTCACGATCTGCCATTCCGAAATCGTGGTTGAAAAGGCACAGGAAACGACGATAAGGAAGGTGCTCGTCGAGGGAAAGAAGGTTGTTGAAACGCATAAAAGGGAGACTTGGACCTTCGTGATTTCCGTTGAGAACCCGAAGGAGAATTCTACCGTTAAGGACACGATTCCCGGGGAATTCAGCATCGTTTCCTACTCCGCAACGACAGGCACAGTGACTGTAAAAACGGTTGGAAAGGCGAAACATGTATTCTGGACACTTTCGGAAAGCGGAGAGCTGACGATAACGATAGAAACTGCTCTGAATCCAGCAGGGAAGCAGGAGTTCACGTCTCCCGGCTGGTATTACCTCAACGAAGGGGCCGAACTCGACGGAATGAAGACGGCGCCGATAAAGGTTTACGCGAAGTGCAATTAGGATCCTTTTCCGTCTTGTGCGGAAAAATTTATTTATTTTTTCTATGCAATGATCTGTGGACTGGTATAAGTTCGTTGAGGAGCTTCCAGCGGGCGTGGCAATACTCGATGAGAAACTGAATGTTCTCATGGTTAACAAGAGGATAAGGGAGAAGACAGGACTTGACAGGAATGGATTCAGAAACCCTCTACAAGCGGTGCATCCAGAGGATCTTCCGCTGGCAATTGAAGCATTTCGCAATTTTCTGGCAGGAGAGCACGAAAAGATTCCCTATCCAATTCTCCTGAGGGTTGTTAGAATGGGCGGATACCAGTGGAATGAAATCAGGTGGAGAGTTTTTGAGGAAGAGGGGAAGAGATACCTGGTTCTAACGTTTACCGATGTCAGCAAGAGGGTTGAACTGCAACATAAGCTTGAATCCTTGCTCGAATATGCGAGGCTTCTGAACAGCATCCTGAGGCACGACATAATGAACAAAATCACTTCCATAATCTCGTACTCGGAAATACTTGAAGAGACTGCTGAGGTTGAAAAGAGCATAATCGAAAAGATCAAGCAAACAGCTTGGAAGACTGTCGAGCTTATAAAGAAGGTAAAGGAGCTCGAGGGCTCGATGGGTGATTTAAAGCCATGCAGTCTTGCCGATACAGTGAAGAGTGTGGCAGCGGGATACGACGTGGAACTTGAACTCGAGGGTGATGCTGTGATAATGGCAAATGATGGTCTGTACAGCGTTTTCGACAACCTGTTCTCCAATTCCGTGAAACATGGGAATGCGAGCAGAATTTCCGTGAGAATTGAAAAGAAGCCTGAAAAAATATTGGTGGAGTTTTCGGACAACGGAAAAGGGGTGCCCGACGAGTTCAGGGATATGATATTCGAAAAAGGCTTTTCGACGTCTGGAAGCACAGGTTATGGACTATATATTGTAAAGAAGCTTATAGAAAGCTATGGCAGTAGTATAAGGCTGAAAGAAGGGGAAAAATCGACCTTCATCCTCGAATTTCCAGAAACCAGTTCTGGCTAATCGTTGCAAAACCTTTTTTGCTCTCATCTACAACCATCTTTTATATACGAAATTTTGCTCTGCGGCACGTGAAAATTCTCTAGATAGAGTGGCAAAGGCTGGGCTCACAACGGCGAAACATGTAGGAGATGTAGGGAAACTGAATTGGAGCTTGAAAAGGCTTTAACAAAGCTTAGGGAATTATTACGTCCCAATGGCGTGAGGGTCATTATGGATAAAACCGAAATTGATTCTGAGGAATTTAATAGGAATCCACTGGATTCGAACAGGATCTTCATAAACGGACGACCTATGGAGTTCTACCTGAATGCAAGAGTTGGAGAAAGTCCCTGCTGCGATATTTGCGTTTCGCACAGCTGCAGAACAATTGAAGTTGACGGAAAAACATACGAGGTCCCGAGTTCCGAGCTGATTGTGAAGGCAGCACTCAACGCCATTAAAGAGACATCAGGCTGCTGCTAATTTTGGCAGATCTTGGATAGGATCCCGACTGCGAGATCCACTTCACCCTTTCCGATTGTTAGCGGTGGAACGAGCCTTAGATTGTCCTCCGAGGTTGCGTTGAGCACAAGTCCATGCTCGAGTGCCCTCTTCACGATCTCGTCAGCGTTACGAACCTTTACCCCGATCATCAGCCCCTTCCCCCTGACCTCGCTGAACACCTCTCTCAGCCTGGTCATGAAATACTCTCCCATTTTCTCGGAGTTCTCCACGAGTCGGTACTTCTCCATGATTTCAATGGTAGCCAGCCCTGCAGCGCATGCCAGTGGGTTCCCCCCGAATGTAGATCCGTGATCGCCCCTTTCAAGCTTCTCTGCCACCTCTTCGCTGATTGCTGTGCAGCCAATCGGAAATCCAGAGCCCATGGCCTTTGCCATAGCCATTATATCAGGCTGAACGCCGTAGTGCTCCTTTGCAAACCATTTTCCTGTCCTTCCGAAGCCTGTCTGGACTTCGTCTATTATCACGAGATAACCGTGTTTTTCCCTCAGCTCGAAGATAGCCTTCACGAACTCCTTTTCAGCGGGATAAACGCCAGCCTCCCCCTGGATCAACTCGAGGATCACGGCCGCTGTCTCTGCGTCGACCCTCTTTTCGAGATCCGAAACGTCGTTGAACCTCGAGAACTCGACTGGCTGGACGAGTGGCTCGAAAGGCTTTCTGAATTTCTCCTTGTAGGTCACGGAGAGGGCACCCATCGTTCTCCCGTGGAAACAGTTGGTGAATGCGACAAATTTCTTTCTCCCCGTAGCCCTCCTAGCAAACTTTAGCGATGCCTCCACCGCTTCAGTCCCGCTGTTGCAGAAGAAGAAGCGATCCATTCTCGTTAGTCCTTTGAGCTTTTCGGCCAGTTCTACCTGTGGGATGGTGTAGTAGAGATTTGAGACATGAACGAGCTTTTTCAGCTGTTCGCTCACCTTAGCTATGAATTCCGGGTGTGAATGGCCGATCGAAACGGTCGCTATGCCGGCGACGAGATCCAGATACCTCTTACCATTTGTATCGAAGAGATAACAGCCCTCTCCACGCACGAATACAACGTTCTGCCTTCTGTAAACCTGCGGAATCAGCTTCTTCTCCTTTTCTATCCAGTCCATAGTCTCAGGCTCACCCTCGTCTTAAAAAGTAATCCATGAGCTTCAGTCCATCAACGCTGCCGAATCTACCTTTGGCACAGGAAAATTCCGAAAAGCTCTTCACATCGTCTTTCTCATATCCGTAGATGGCAAAGGGAACACTTTCGGCGACGTGGGTTCGCAGAGCTATTGGAGTTGGATGGTCTGGGAGGAGCATTATCTTGACTTCGTCCAGCTCGATTCTGTCAAGGATTTTTCCGACTATCTTCTCGTCGTATATCTCGATTGCCTCGATCTTTCCCTCTAAATCTCCCTCGTGGCTGACCTCGTCGATACCCTCGGTGTGAAGAACCACGAAGTCGAATCTTTCGAGGCTTTTCAGCGTTTGCCTCACTAGGCCCTTGTAATTCGTGTCCACATAACCTGTGACCCCCTCGACCTCCACGAACTCCATTCCCAAACCTTCAGCTATTCCCTTGAGCAGGTCTACTTCGGAAATGATCGCACCCCTCAGCCCGAATTTCTCCCTGAACCTTGGAAAATTTGGAATCCTTCCCCCGCTCCACGGCCATATCATGTTCGCTTTGTCGGTAACTGCAGGTACGACGCTTTTGGACCACTCGATGAGCTCGCAGAGTAGCTTTGCAAGCTCGCCTCCTTCCGGCATGAAGTCGGATATTTTCTTCCCCTGTATATCGTGCGGTGGGTGGGTTCTTACGCCGTTCCTGAATTCCCTGTCTATTGCGAGCAGATTCCTGTAACTTTTACCAGCATGGAATCTGACGAAATCATAGCTTTTGTTTGCATTTAGCTCTTCCACGACTTTCCTTGCCTCGAAATCGCTGATTCGACCGCCAGCGTAGTCGAGCATCACGTCGCTCGCCTTTACGAGGTTGCATCTGAAAACGATCTTCGCGCTTATGCCCCTTGCAAGCGCCTCTATCGGGCCTCTGCCAGTGTAGTGTTCGCGAACGTCGATTCCAAGGATCGTGAGATTTGCCACATCGCTCCCCGGCTCAAAGCCCTTTGGCACGGTCAGTGCAGTGCCGCAGGAACCCTCTCTTGCTATGAAGTCCATGTTGAGCTTGTCGGCAACCTCAAGGGGGGTTCTGTTTCCCAGCTTTTCTATCCTCCAGTCTGCCATTCCGTCCGGGATCAGGAGCAGAAATTTCATAGAAGGTCTCCGCAGTCAAATATCTCATCAAGCTCGATTTCAAATGCCACAACCGGATTCGGAATTCCAAATTTCTCCAGCACCTCTGGATGTATTTCGCCGAAAACCCCCACACCTTTTCCTTCAACCAGAATCTCTCCCTGCCTGCCTTCGATGAAAGCAGGATCCTTCGCTTCCCTCACATCCCACTCGACTCCGAGCTCCCTCATAACCGCCTGAACGTAGCTCCTTAGTTCCGAAAAGTTTGCCCTTGGATGAACAACGCACGCACAAAGCCTGAGCCTGTTCCTTAGTCCGACAACAACGTCGCCAACTTCAAAGATTTTGAGGGGCATTTCTACGTGCTTGTTCACAGCAATCACTTCAATAAGCTTTGAAAGTATCTCGGTTCTGACGATCGTGTGCTCAACTGTGAGCGGATGCATGAGCGGAACATAGTCATCCCATGGCCTTGCGGATCTTCGGAGGTTTTCGTAAGCCTTCTCGCTTGTGAGTGTAAAGGTTATGACCTCAAGAAAACCCAAGCCGATCATTATTTCCTTTGCGAGCTCCTTTACCTTGCTCCACTCATGCTCCTGGCCAATGGTCATCGTTGCCGGGTATTCTGGCCTTATCCTTTCGTAGCCGTAGCCCACTGCGATGTCCTCAATGATGTCCCAGGCATGCATTATGTCTGCCCTGTATGGGGGAATTAGCACCTCGATTATTTCGTCGCCAACGCTTGCTCCAAACCTCATTCTCTCAAGGGCTAAAACGATCTCTTCGTCTCCGGGTTCGAAGCCAAGAAGTGAGAATATCTCAGACTTGCTCACGGAGAGCCTTTTTGGCGATAAATCCGGTGTATGCTCGATTCTGTCAGGATAAACGACCTCCACAGTCTCGATTTCTCCGCCACGATCGCTGAGCATGCAGGCGACGATGTTCTGCGCTCTGTCTACATACTCGTCGAAGCCAGTGACGTCGATGAAGAGATCCGTCGTCCTCTCTGTAACCCTCGTCTTTTCAGCATTTATTATCGGTGGAAACGAGATCGCTTCATCCTTCGCGTCGATTATCATGGGATAGGCATTTTTGCCTTCCAGAATGAATGCGTATTCCCTTCCCTTTGGATGCTTTAGAAAGATCTCGGAGATGTTCATTTCCTCTGAGAAGTCAAGGGGAACGAATGAGAAGTCCCTTCCCACGGCAGTGTATCTGAGGGGGAAGTTTACCCTGCTCAGATCGTGAACTCCAATGGCCATCCTCCTCCTGTTTCTGCCTATCGTCCAGTGTAGGTCTTCCTGAACCTCCATCAGGCTCCTTATGACTTCATCGCTCATCCTCAAATTTCTGACCACGCATCCAACTATTCTCGGGCGAACTGTGAGAACGCTTTCATCCACAAAGATCTTCCATTCTCCCTTCCTCGTTCTGTACTCCCTTAGACCCCTTTCGATATCGAGAAATCCGCGAAGAGCTCTGGCTACTCCCTCAATGCTGTACAGATCGGGTCGATTGGGAAAGAATTCGACTGCGAGTGTTTCATCATCACTCCTTTCGATGTCGCATCCCATCATTGGCAGGCGCCTAAGTATTACATCCTTTGGAGCTCCGACAAGTTTTTCGAGCTCTTTCCAGTTGAGAGTGATTACGGGCATTGGAAGAGCTAAGACTTTCGAAATAAAAATTCTTTTCTTATCCACCACTTTTCGGGAAATTTAAAAAAGAACTGTTGCTCGTGGGTCATAGGCAAAATTCTTAATCCATCGAGAGATTTCAACCCATGGAAAACGTCGAAGTCCTGCTCGAGGCTCTCCCATTCATAAGGGAATTCTACGGAAAGACCATGGTCATCAAGATCGGGGGGCATGCGATGGTTAACGACGAAATCCTCGAAGAGACGGTCAGGGACATTCTGCTCCTTTACTTTACTGGGATCAAACCCGTTGTGGTGCACGGAGGAGGTCCTGAGATCACGGAGAAAATGGAGAGACTCGGTATAAAGCCGAAATTCGTTGAGGGGCTTAGAGTAACCGATAGGGAAACACTGGAAGTCGTAGAAATGGTTCTTGATGGCAAGATAAACTCGAAGATCGTTTCGATGTTCATAAAGAATGGAGGAAAAGCCGTCGGACTCAGCGGAAAGGATGGGCTGCTGATCGTTGCAGAGAAGAAGATAATGAGGCTGAAAAAGGGAATGGAGGAGAAGATGGTTGATTTAGGCTTTGTCGGGGAGACAAAGCTCGTAAATCCTGATATTTTGAGGATACTGCTTGACAACGGGTTTATTCCGGTAGTTTCTCCAGTCTCGGCAGACCTCGAGGGGAACGTTTACAATCTCAACGCGGACAGCGTCGCTGGAGATCTTGCGAGCGCTTTGAAGGCAAAGAAGCTGATAATGCTTACCGACGTTCCAGGAATTCTCCGAGACGTGAACGACATGAGTTCCCTGATATCGAGGATAAGGCTTTCAGAACTCGAGGAACTTCTGGAAAGGGGTGCTCTTAAGGGAGGAATGCTCCCGAAGGTCGATGCAATAGCAAAGGCGCTGAGGGGAGGGGTCGAAAAGGTTCACGTCATAGATGGCTCGAGAAGGCATGCTATTCTCCTTGAACTATTCACCAAGGAGGGCATAGGAACTCTGGTGGAACTATGAAACTCGGAACCCAGCCAGACGTCAGGCACTCGCCAAAGGAAGCTTTCGAATTTGCGGCAAACAACGGATTCGGGCATCTGGAGATCCTGATGGATCACCCTTTCTTCTCCCCAGATGCGCTAAGCTACAACGAGCTCATCGAACTGAAATGGAGCTACGACGTGGAACTCCTGATCCATTCCCCCGCCACCACAACGAACTTCATCGCGATAAGCGAAGTGATGCGAAAGGCTAGTTACGCTGAGATGCAGAGGGTTCTGCACATCGCCGAAAGAGCGGGAGCAGAAGTGATCACCTTTCACGTCGGCTGGAATCCGGGTTTTATTAATAACGGAAGCTTTTACTACTCTCAAGCCCTTTACGACGAGCACAACGAGAGGGTTTTGCTGAAAGAGCTAAAGCCCTTTCTAGAGAGGTGCGAAGCCGTCCTTGCACTGGAGAACACCGTTGCAATCACTGGGGGGATTGAGAGGGCCCTGAAGAGGATTTTAAGCGAAACGGAGCTTTCCCTAACGCTCGATGTTGGCCATTACAACATTCAGAAATGCGATCTCTTTCTCGAGCATTTTGACAGGGTCGTCAACGTGCATCTGCACGACAACGATGGCAGAAGAGACGAGCATTTAGCTCTCGGAAAAGGCACAGTCAATTTGGGAGCATTCCCCCTTCAAGATTACGACGGATACGTCACGATCGAAACCCGGGAAGAGACCTCGATCCTCGAGACGAGAGACTATTTATTCCGCAATTTCAAGGAATTCGTATGATCGCCCGTGAGCTCGAATTTGAGGGACATCTGATAGACTCTATGATCTTCCCGAGGGTTCTCGACCTGATCCTCGATCTCGAGGGCGAATTTGAGATAGTGGAGTTCAGGATTGGAAAGAGGAAGCAGGATCCAAGCTATGCGAGGATCATAGTCTTCGGAGAGGATGAGGAGCATCTGAGCCTGATACTCAAGGAGCTCCACAAGGTGGGTGCAAGAGTTCCCGAGGCTGAAGAAGTCGAACTTGCTGAAGCACCGGGGGATAAAATACTTCCCGAGAACTTCTACGTTACGACAAACAACCGCACATTCGTGCACCACAAGGGCAAATGGCTCGAGGTTGAGGGAATAGCAATGGACAGGGTTATCGTAATCAGGGATGGAAGGGCGATCTGTTTGCCGATAAGCGAGGTCAGAAAAGGCGATTCTGTCGTGATCGGCGAAAAGGGCGTCAGGGTAATTCCGCCGGAGAGGCCTAGGAAGTCAACTTACTTCGAGTTCATGGGCGGAAAGGTTTCATCAGAGCGACCGACAGAGAAGATGATAGAGGCGGTAGCTAAGGAAATCGTTGAGCTGAAAAGGAATGGTGGGAGAGTCGCTGTGGTTGCTGGGCCTGCCGTGGATCACACAGCAGCTAGGGATGCACTTGCGGGAATGATAAGGGACGGTTTCGTCGATCTGCTTCTCTCAGGAAATGCTCTTGCGGTTCACGATATCGAGGTATCCCTTTTCGGCACTTCCTTGGGGATGGACATAAAAACAGGAAAGCCCGTTCCGGGGGGGAACAGACATCATCTATACACGATAAGCAAGGTAATTGCAGCAGGGGGAATAAGGAGCGCTGTTGAGAAGGGAATCGTGAAGAATGGAATAATGTTTGAGTGTGTGAAAAAAGGCATCCCTTTCATCCTCGCCGGCTCTATCAGAGACGATGGCCCCCTTCCCGAAGTGATCACCGACGTCATGGTAGCAAAGGCAGAAATGAAGAAAGCCCTTGAAGGCATAGACATGGTTCTCATGCTCGCAACAACCCTTCACAGCATTGCCGTGGGGAATCTGCTACCCTCGTGGGTTAAAACGATATGCGTCGACTCAAATCCTGCAACAGTGATGAAGCTGATGGACCGCGGAACACATCAGGCGATCGGCATTGTAACCGATGTAGGCCTTTTCCTGCCCCTTCTTTATGAAAAGCTCAACAAATTCTCGAAGAGCTCAGAGGAGGTTGAAGAGAAGAAAAATTATGAAGGCGAGAGTCCAGGCCACGATTAGCTGAAACGCGATTGAAAGGGCCAGGAGCCTGAAGTTCCTCACCTCTGCGTGCATCGTCGAAATTGTTGCCACACAGGGCGTGTAAAATGCCACAAAGACTATAAGGGCAAGAGCCTGTGGTGCGCTCAAACCGAGCTGCGCTGAGATCTCTGCGAGGTCAGCGGTTCCAAAGGATACGGCTAAGGAGGAGATTATGAGCTCCTTTGCGAAAAAGCCCATAAGAATTGCGAAGCCGAGTCTTGGATCTTCAAGGCCGAATGGAGAAAATATTTTTGCGAGAATGGCTCCAATAACGCTCGTAAGTCCGAGGTATTCCATCAGCCATGCGAAGATCGAAAAAGCCAGAAGTAGGCCAGCGATCTTCGTGATGAAAGACTTGCTTCTCTCCCATGTGATCCACCACACAACCCTGAGGCTCGGGAAGTGGTAGGGCGGAAGCTCGAGCAGAAGCTCCGAACTTTCCTCCTTCACGATTCTTCCGAAAAACTTCGTTGCTTTCAGGAACAGTAGGGCAGAGAGAAGGTAGATCAGAATCACAATGCCGCTCTGGAGAACAGGAGACGTTAGCAGGAAGACTGCAAAGAGAACTATGACCAGAAGCCTAGCCTGGCATATCACAAAGGGCGAGGCCAGAGCAACTCTGAGCCTTTCTCCGTCGGTCTCGAGAATCCTTGAAGCCATGACTCCGGGTACGTTGCATGCCAAGCTCACTGAGAAGGGAAAAACGGATTTCCCAGTTAACCCGAATAAGGAGAAAAATCTATCCATGGAAGTCGCAATCCTTGCCATTATTCCGCTGTCCTCGACCAAGGACATCATAAAATTAAGGACAACGATCAGGGGAAAGAATGTCGCCACGGCCCCCACTCCCGCGAGTATGCCGTTGATCAGTAGGTCTTTCAGCACAGAGTCGGGGAGAATTTCATTTAGAATCTCCGAAGTTCTTTCAAATAACAGAGAAATCGCTCCGGAAAGGCTGTAATTCTCTAAGAATTCCGCGATTTCCTCGTAGCCAAATAGCTTTGCGATCAAGTTCATCGGAAAGCCGGTGTTGATTGTGAAGGCAAGAAAAAGAATTCCGAACAGTATTGAAAGGGATAAGACACCTCCAAACTTTCCGAAGAATATCCTGTCGAGCCTTTCCTGAATTGTTTCTCCTGAGACTTTGACCTCCCTAACGGCGCTGCTGAGGATGCTTTCAACGAATCTGTGGCGGTACATTGCGATGATCTCTTCCGGATTCCCAAAATTTTTCTCGATCTCCTTCTTTATCTCTTCAACGGCAGCTCTTTTACCCTCAGGAAGCTTGGCGATGACTTTTTCCTCACCCTCTATCGCCTTAATTGCGAGACTTCTGCTTTCAAGGATTTTCTCAAATTCTGCGATATATGGCTCGAGCACCCCGTAATCGATTTTAAGACCCTTGCCCTTCACTCTGCCCTCTAAAACGTCCAGAATTCTGTCCATGAGCCTGTTAATCCCTGTACCGTGAATGGCGCTTATCTGCACAACCTCGACACCAAGCATGTCCCTGAGGATTTCCAGATTTACGTGCACACCCCTCCTTTCAAGATAATCCGACTTGTTTATCGCCAGGACAGCCCTGTTCTTCATTTCAAGAACCTGAACGGCGAAGTAGAGGGATCTGTAAAGGGATTCTCCATTTACGAGCACAACAGCAACACCGTCGTCGTTTTCAAGCAGAAATTCCTTCGTCAAACTTTCCTCTTTTCCAAGTGCTTTAAAACTGTTGATTCCCGGAAGATCCACGAGCAGAATTTCCCTTCCGTGGTGCATTATTTTCGCATGAAATACCTCAACCGTCTTTCCAGGCCAGTTCGCAACGTAGCAGTTCTCGTGAGCGAGGAGATTGAATAGGGTCGTTTTTCCAGAATTCGGCTGTGCAATCAGGTATACCTTATTCTGCATACTCCACGATCACCCTTCTCGCAATTCCTCTGCCAATTACAATCTTTGTGTCCCTGATCTTCACGATCACGGGCGGTCCTCTGCTGAGAACTTCAACTACCTGTCCCGGAGCAAGACCCATGTCTGCAAGTCTTCTAACAAAGCCCCTTCCGCCAACGATCCCCTTTACCCTCACCTTGCCCGTGGCACTTTCGAGCGTGAGCATCGACCCATCCGATAGTTAATTGCAGACATCTGCATATAAATTTTTAGGTATACCTAAATTTCAGAGCTTAATTACCATTAAAACTTCCAGAATCACAAGGGAAATTATCAGCAGCATAACCAGAAATTCGAGACTCATGGCCCTATAGACATCAACTCTCTCCATTGCCATCGAGTAGTGCTCCTGAAGCTGATCGAGCTTTTTATCGACGAGGTTAAGCCATTCCACAATCCTGAATCGCTCGCCCAACGCTGAGTACAGCTTTCCTAAGTACCATCGCCTGTGAACTTCTGAATATTTCTTAAATCATGAACTTAGTCGATGACTTCGATTCTGAGCTCTGCAAGATCGCTGGCAGTTCTTGAAAGCTCCGCATAAGTTTTGCTCAGTCGTAAGTTTTCAGCTCCAAAAGCTGTATCTTCGCAATTTCAATGGTCTGGAGAATTTCTTCTACGTACTCTTCGCCACCGAAGATCGGCGAGGAGTACCAGTCAACTACGATCGCCTCATCTTCCGAATAGCTCAGCTAAAATCTAAGCACGTCTTCAATCTCTTTTTCGATGAGTTTTTCCCAGCTCTTCTCTCCTCGCAGCACTCCAGCAATCTGTTTCCTGAATTTGGACAGGAATTCCTCTGCCCTTAATTTCGGTTCAATTGACGAGATTATTACAATTCTGTAAACCTCTGGCTGATCGTAGGGTTCATATGGGTATACTAAAGCCTTCTGGATCCTGCTTTGCAGCGCTCTGAAATATTCGCCTGAAATCTCTTCGAATTCGACTTCTTTGCCCTCCAATCTAACAAATCCCTAAGACATGTTGACGAGTCTTATGATATCCTCAAAGCTTGAATTTTTGAAATCGACTGAAAGCGTTACCTCGACAACCCCTATCGGATAAACTTTTGTCTCACGTTAAAATTTATGTTCCCAACTTTTTTCCACCGAAATCTATTACTATAGGCTTTAGTCCGGCTTCCTCAAATTTAGGAGCCAAAACCCTAACACTTTTAGGCTGAGACCTCCGAATAACCGTGAGTTCGCTTAGATTGAGTTTTTCCATCGATATTTCACCGCCTATATCATAGTAGAACTGATCGAAACACGTCCAGCAAGAGTTTGCATGAAACAACCTTTATCTTCTGAGATGCCTCTGCTTATTATTTTTGCCTTATCTTGAAATAATTCAAAGAAAAAAGAGCGAATTCGGCCCATGAGAAGTCATTTAGGGTAAATATTTACGGAGGTTTCACGTCCATTAGTTTTTCGCTTGCAGGCACTCCAGCCACTCCCCAGTCCTCCTTCGGAATCTCCTGAATTATCACTTCTACAGCCTGTTCCGGAATCCCAAGGTCAGTGAAAGTTCTCGTAATCCCTGCAATCACCTTCCTTTTTGCTTCTGCAGACATTCCCTTCCAGACAAAAACGTGTACTACTGGCATAGTGTTGAGTCTTCAAAATGATTTAAAATTTTTCACTCCACCTCCGTTCGGCTGAAGAAGAAGCCCGCTGTGATGAGGATAACTATCGTGCTTGCAAGAAGGACCGCAAAGTCAAGCAAGGGATCGATCTCGGAAAAGCCGAAAATCACAAATCTCATCGCATCTACTCCGTAGGTCAAAGGATTGAACATTGAAATGATTGCAACAGATTCTGGAAGCTCCGAAATCGGAAAAATTGTTCCTGAGATCAGGAATATCGGGAAAACGAAGAAGTTGATCACGATCTGGAAACCGTGGACGTCATGCATGAAAACCGAGAATAGGATCCCGAGACCCGTGAAAGCCATCGCTATGAGGTACATCGAAAGGATCAAGGCCGGAATTGCAGATATTGGAACTCTGAAGCCAATCAGAAAACTCAGAGTCAGAAGAATCAGAGCCTGAAGCAACGCAGTTGTGGCGCCACCGAGCGTTCTACCAACTGCAATTGCAGCCCTGCTCACGGGAGAAACTATGATCTCTCTGAGAAATCCGAACTGCCTGTCCCAGACTACTGAAACCCCGGAAAATGTGCCGGAGAAAAGTAGCACCATTGCGATTATTCCAGGAACAACGAAGTCGCCGTAGCTGATTCCTTCAGGGAGAGATGGGATGATGACCCTTCTAAATCCAATTGAAAGGAATATGAGGAAGAAGACAGGCATGCCGAGAGAGCCAAGGAATCTGCTCTTTATTCTGAAGAACTTCTTAACGTCTCTGAGCCAGAGAACGTAGATCCCCTGAATTTCGCTCATGTTTCACCACCTGTTAGCTTCACGTATATGTCTTCAAGGGAAGCTCTCTTGACGCTGACTTCTTCTATGCTCACCCCTTCATTCCTTGCGATTTCGAAAAGCTTGGGAATGAAGTGCTCGGCAGACTCGACAAAGATCTCAAGCCTTCCGTTTCGTTCGAAAATGCTGAGTTCTCTAATAGCAGCCATCAGCTTCTCAGGGTTTTTGGCCTTAACCACAACCCTTTCTCCTTCAAGACGCCTTACAAGCGCCTCTGGACTGTCTTCGGCGATTATTTTGCCATTCCGCATTATTGCAACCGTTTCGCAGAGTCTTTCGGCCTCCTCGATGTAATGGGTTGTGAGCATTATGGTCGTCTCCCCTCTGAATTCCTCGAGGTATTTCCAGATCCTCCTCCTCGTCCTCGCGTCAAGTCCGAGGGTTGGTTCGTCGAGAAAAAGAACCTTGGGAAAGTGTAGAAGTCCGCGGGCGATTTCAAGGCGTCTCTTCATTCCACCGCTGAAATTCTTTACAAGCTGATCAGCGTTTTCAGACAGCTCTACCAGCGAAAGAACTTCCTCTATCCTCCTTCTCCTCTCCTCTCTGCCCATTCCATAAAGCCTTGCGTGGAAGTCGAGGTTTTCCCGAGCTGTGAACTCGAGTTCGAGTGTTGTATCCTGAAAAACTACGCCTATGCTCTTTCTCACAGCTCCGGGCTTCTTTACGACATCATTTCCCGCAACGAATGCCTTTCCAGATGTGGGCTTAAGAAGAGTGACCAAGATCTTTATCGTTGTCGTCTTCCCAGCTCCATTTGGGCCGAGAAGACCGAATATCTCGCTCTCGTCTACTTCAAAGCTCACGCTGTCGACTGCCAAAAGATCACGAAATCTCTTTGACAGCTCCTGAACGACAACGGGTTTCATCAGCCAAAGACTGCTTTTCCGAAAGGTTTTTAAGGGTTACTAATCTCTGGCTAAAACAACTTCCTTGAAAAGGATCACCATTTCAGTTACTTCGTTGCCAACCTCTATCCTCGCCATCGGATGCTCTGCAATGTAGCAGTTGCAATTTGTTCTATTTCCGCAGTTCTCGGGTTTGAGTGTTACGTTCAGCAGTGGGAAGTCTTCGAAAAACTTGCACCAGCCATCTCTGTGTTCGGTTTCCCTGAGGATCAAATACGCGGAATCGAAACTTTCGGGCAGGATCCTGCTCAAGTCTTCCATCCTTGCATAGTTGCTGCCCGCTTCTTCGATGTAAAACCTGAATCTCCCCTCTCCTGCTATGCTGAACTCCCCGCTTGAATTCAAACACGGAACTGTTATCATGAAATACCTGCTCGTGCCCGCGGTTGTATTCAGAAGTATTCTCGGTTCGTAAAGCATCTTCGAATACTGGTCAGAATGCCTCGAAAAAACGCTCCCGGCTTCGACAGAAAGGAACCAGTCCTTGTATTCGTATCTCAGCTCTCCAGCAGTCCTGTTGAAAACGCATGCTGGCCTGTCGTATGCACCTGTGCAGGGCGCCTCGTATGGCAGTATCTTGGCTGTCGAGAGGTTAAGGCAGTGGAGAACGAAATTCGTTGACTTCAGAATATCGCTGCATGAGCCGTTGATAGTGTCATTCACGAATGCAATTATGAACTCTGGCATCTCCTTGTTCAGTTTCATCGCACCTCCGCGAAGTTCTATCTCTGCAACCTGAGCAGGAACATCGCCGAAACCTACGGAATATATTATATACTGAATCCTCTTAAAGCTCTGCTCCAAGCTCTGCGAAAGAACACTTCTCCTCATGTCTTCAACCATAGAATTGACCTGAATGAATACGATTGATAGAACCATCATTACGATGCTGAAGATGTAAATGTAGCCGACAACTTCCGAAACAGCGCGGTCCATCATCTCACCATTATTTCCGTGATGAAAATGCTTATGTTCGTGTTCTGGATTGTTAGCCTGCCATCTGCGCAATCGCTTACGTCTGCTGTCAGAGAAACCCTGCTCAATGCCTCCTCAATTGCCTTTTTCCAGAGCTCGCAGAACTCGCTCTTTATCTCAAGTGAGCTGATTCCGATTCTTTTCTCCGTTTTCAGATATTCTAGGCTAAGCGTCGTCCTGCTTCCTGATGCGGAGAAGTTTCCGGTAAAACTGTAGAAGCTGAAGTAAATGGTGTCCTTGGTTGCCGTGATCTCAGGATGCGAGATCACGAACGGAATTACTTTTCCCTCATGTTTCTCGAAAATTCCCGTCTGAAAGACAACTTCTTTTCCCGCGACCCTGATCACCAGATCTCGGGTGCTGTACTGATCACCGTTTAATTTCAAATCCATACCCTTTGCGGTATAAATGCTCCCGCCTCCAAGCTGGATCGTTTTCGTGGTTCTTTCCTCTCCTCCGTGCTTCATCCTTCCCGCAAGCTCTTTAATCTCTGCAACGCTCTTTACAGCGTTTCTGTAGGCTATGTTTTCCACCCCTCCCATTATCGTTGGATATGATATCATGTAGATTATCCCGGCTGCTGAAACGATTACGGTGATGACTAGCATCGCTCCGAAGGTCTCAGAAACCCCGCTCGAATTCATCGATTCACCTTAAAATTATGCTCCCTCCTCCTCCTAACGATATCTTCACCTTATCCCTGTTGGACTTTATTGGTAAAGTTACGCTGCCTATTTCATTCCCCCGATTGTCCAATGCAGTATATGTTATGAAGGAATTGTTATCATCATTTATATCGTATTCTCCAAGCGGTGCATCATCCTTTGCCTTTAGCCTAATGATTAGCTCTATCACTTCATCCTTCTGAATCGATGAGATGTCTATGTTGACCTCGGTTTTGTCGGCCAGCTCCCTTACAGTTGGGTTCAAAACTTGTCCTGTGCTCGATATAGCCTTAACTGAAATGAGCCTGAATGGAGAGTTCAATGAAACGTTGAGCGTTTCCTTGACTATGATGCTCTTCGCAGCGATCTGGAATGCGTTGAATATTGTCCTGTAAGCCTCAACGAGCTCATCGCTGGTTGTTGCAAAGAAGTAACATGGCTCACCAGTATCGGGTCGGGGAGAGGCCATCTCTCGCAGGAACTGCTGTCCCCCGCCCCCAATGTCGGTGCTGAAGCCGATTGTGCATATCGAGATGTTGAAGTCGTTTATCTTAACGCTGTTCTTCAGGTAATTTGCGATGCAGAGGGCCTGATTCTTGCATGGTTCGCACCAGCT